>NZ_JBFBGK010000019.1:0-101569 GCF_040684615.1 Streptomyces sp. NPDC089919 | reverse complement strand
CTGGTCCGGAGGCAGGCCCGGGCCTGGGATGCCCGAAGGGCACGGCGAAGCCGCGAAGTCCCAGGGGTGGGCCTGCCGCAGGGCCTGCAGGCCACCCCCTGTCAAGGGGCGCGGGGACCCACACACCACGGACGGCCGCCCCCGACCCGCCCCGCCCCCCACACACCACGGACGGCCGACCGCAGCCCCCCTAACCGAGGACCCCCAAGCCCCCCCAGCCCCCCAAAACTCGCCCCCTCCTCCCCGACCCCCCACAGTGTTCCCGTGACCCCCACACCACCCACACCACCCACAGAGGACCACCACCCCCTCCCCACCCGCCTCAACTGGCTCCGAGCCGGCGTGCTGGGGGCCAATGACGGGGTCATCTCCACGGCCGGTCTGGTGGTCGGGGTCGCGGGGGCCACGACCTCGCGGTCGGCGCTGTTGGCGGCCGGGGTGGCCGGGTTGCTGGCCGGGTCGCTCTCGATGGCGGCGGGCGAGTACGTGTCGGTCAGTTCCCAGCGGGACTCCGAGCGGGCCGCTTTGGAGAAGGAGCGGCGCGAGCTGGCCGCGGATCCGGCGGCCGAGCTGGAGGAGCTGACCGGGCTGCTGGCCGAGCGCGGGCTGAGCCGGGAGGTGGCCCGGGAGGCCGCCGAGCAGCTGACCGAGCGGGACGCGCTGCGCGCGCACGCCCGGGTGGAGCTGGGCATCGAGCCGGACGCGCTGGCCGACCCCTGGCAGGCCGCGTTCGCCAGCTTCGTGTCCTTCACGGCGGGCGCCCTGCTGCCGCTGCTGGCCATCCTGCTGCCGCCGCCGGGGCTGCGGGTGCCGGTGACGGTGGCGGCCGTCCTGGTCGCGCTGGTGGCCTGCGGCCGGGTGAGCGCGCGGCTCGGCGGCGCACCGCCCGGCCGGGCGGTGCTGCGCAACGCCGCCGGCGGCGCCCTCGCCATGGCCGTCACGTACGCCGTGGGGCACCTGCTGGGCACCACAGGGGGGTAGCGGCGTCCGGCAGACCAGGGCGACCAGGCGGATCAGGAGGACCAGGCCGATCAGGTAGACCAGGCAGATCAGCCGGATCAGGCAAACCAGGCAAACCAAGCAGACCAGGCAGACCAAGCGGATCAGGGCCGGTCCCGGGCCGCCCAGACCCGGGACCCGGACCCCAAACCCGGGACCCGGGACCCGGCCCCCGGACCAGGGACCCGGACCCCGACCCGGACGCCCATCCGCCGGACACCCCCCAGGTGACCTCCGGCCGCCGCCCGCTGGGGCAGGATGCGGTCATGCGGATCGTGGTCACCGGCTCGACCGGTCTCATCGGCAAGGCGCTGGTGCGCTCCCTGCGCGCGGACGGGCACGAGGTGGTGCGGCTGGTGCGCCGGCCGCCGGCCGCCCCGGACGAGGCGACCTGGGACCCGCGCCGCGGGTACGTGGCACCGGACGCACTGGCCGGCTGCGACGCGGCGGTGCACCTGGCCGGCGCGGGCGTGGGCGACCACCGCTGGAGCGAGGCGTACAAGAAGGAGATCCGGGACAGCCGGGTGCAGGGCACCCGCACCCTGGCCACCGCGCTGGCGGCGCTGCCCCAGCCGCCGCGGGTGCTGGTCTGCGGCTCGGCGGTCGGCTACTACGGCGACCGCGGGGACCAGGAGCTCGACGAGGACTCCTCCGCCGGTACCGGCTTCCTGCCCGAGGTCTGCGTCGCCTGGGAGGCGGCGGCGGACCCGGCCCGGGCGGCGGGCATCCGCACGGTGCACGCCCGCACCGGCCTGGTGGTCACGGCCGAGGGGGGCGCCTGGGGGCGGATGCTGCCGCTCTTCCGCGCCGGTCTGGGCGGCCGGCTCGGCAGCGGCCGGCAGTACTGGAGCTGGATCTCGCTGCGCGACGAGGTCGCCGCACTGCGCTTCCTGGTGGACGAGGAGTCCCTGGCGGGCCCGGTGAACCTGACCGGCCCCGGGCCGCTGACGAACCGTGAGCTGACCGCCGAGACGGGCCGGGTGCTGCACCGGCCGGCGGTGTTCGCGGTCCCGGCGCCGGCGATCCGGCTGGCCCTCGGCGAGTTCTCGCAGGACGTGCTGAGCAGTCAGCGGGCGCTCTCCCGGCGGCTGTCGGAGGCCGGCTTCTCGTATACGGACCGGACCTACGCCGACGCCCTGCGGTGGGCGCTGGCCACCGGCGCCGGCCGGTAGCGCGCGGGCGGCCGCGGCGGCGCGGTGGCCGGAAACGGCGGCCGCCGGGGCCCGGCCGGGGCGGGGCGGGCGCCGCAACGTGCGGTGAACTCGGGGCGGACGGGCGGGGGCGGATAGCGGACGTGCGCCCCCGGGACCGAATACGACCGTTGTGCGACCGGCGTGCGACCGTATGCGACCGGACTTGCGCCCACTCCCTTGCCGAACTCGGGTTCTGGTGGAGCCGGTTGGGGGAAGGAGGTTCCCCACACCAGCCGCGCCGACCTCGGGGAGGGGCACGTGCTCAGCAGCATGCATCACGCGGACGTCGTCATCGTGGGAGCTGGAGTCGCGGGACTCGCGGCCGCCCACCACCTGATCGGCGCCGGGATCAACGTCGTCGTACTCGAAGCCGCGCAGCAGCCGGGCGGCCGGATGGCCACCGACTCCGTGGACGGCTTCCGGCTCGACCGGATCGGCCAGTTGCTCGACACCTCGTACCCGGAGCTCGGCCGCGCTCCGGGACTGGCGGGGATGACCCTGCGGCCCTTCGCGCCGGGGGTGCTGATCTGCGGGGAGGGCCGGCGCCAGCGCCTGGGCGGCACCCGCACCGCCGCCCGCGCCCTGGCCAGCGGCTCGCTGCCGAACGCCGCGCTGGCCCGGCTGGCCGCGATGCCGCTGGACCGGCTGCTGGCCCGGCCGGAGCGCACCGCCCAGGCGGCCCTGCCGCGGCCGGTGGCGGGGATGCTGCGGCCCCTGCTGGCGACCTTGCTGAGCGATCCGGAACTGGGCACCTCGAGCCGGTGCGCGGACCTGGCCCTGCGGAGCTTCGCGCGGGGCGGGCCGGCGGTGCCGGAGGGCGGCGCGGCCGCGCTGCCGGAGCTGCTGGCCGCGGGGCTGCCGGCCGGCACGCTCTGGACGGGCGTGACGGTCCGCTCGGTGTCCACCAGCGTGGTGCGGACCGAGGAGCACGGCGCGTTCCGGTGCCGTTCGGTGCTGCTGGCGACGGGGGCGCGGGCGGCGGCGGAGCTGCTGCCGGGGCTGCGGGTGCCGGCCTTCCACGAAGTGTCGGTCTTCCACCACGAGGCGCCGGCCGCACCGATGACGGGGGCCTCGCTGCTGCTGGAGGCGGAGCGGCGGGGGCCGGTCGCGCACACCGCCGTGATGTCCTCGGTGGACCCCTCGCGGGCCCCGGCGGGCCGGACCCTGGTCTCCTCGACGGTCCTGGGGCCGCCGCCGCCGGAGGCCGAGGTACGGGCGCACCTGGCGGCGCTGTACGGCACCGCGACCGGCGGCTGGGAGCTGCTGGCCGTCCGGCACACGCCGGAGGCGGTGCCGGCCATGCCGCCGCCGTCGGACCTGCGGCGGCCGGTGCGGGTGCTGGGCGGGCTGTACGTCTGCGGGGACCACCGGGACGCGAACACCGTCCAGGGGGCCCTCTCTTCGGCCCGCCGCGCCGCCGCCTCCGTCCTCACGGACTTCGGCCTCCCGACCCTGACCGACCGCCGCACCCCCGTACCGGCCGCGGCCTAGCCACGCCCCCGGGGCTCAAACTCCCCCAGCTACCGCTGGGAGGTGCCCCCAGCGGGGCTGGATTTTCCAGCCCCGCTGGCGATTGAGGCGACCGCCCCGCCGGCCTACGGCAAGGCCGCCACGCGGTCGCGGTAGCTGCGGACGGCGGCGGCGTCGCGGTACGGCTCGAGGCGGCGCTCGAAGTCGCGGACGTACTCCACCGCCCGCACCGACCGCATCTCCGTGGCCTGCTGCGCCGCCTCCGCCCCCAGCGCACAGGCCTGGTCCAGCTCGCCGAGCCCCAGCCGGGCCGTGGCCAGCACCACCCGGCAGAAGAGCCGGGACCGGGCGTAGCCGGGCGCCCGCAGCTGGAGCGAGCGCTCCGCGTGCTGCGCGGCGGCCCGGTACTGCTGGAGGTCCCGGTGCGCGTGCGCGAACTCGTCCGCCAGCTGCCCCTCGTCGAAGTACCGGGCCCAGTGCGGCACGTCGTCGCCCGGCCGGACCGCCCCCAGCGCCCGCTCGGCCCGCACCAGCGAGGCCGTGCAGGCCCGTACCTCGCCGAGCACGCCGTGCCCGCGCGCCTCCGCCGCGTGCAGCAGCGCCTGCACCACCGGCGGGGCGCCGGTGCCCACGCCCTGCTGGGCGACCCGGGCCAGCTGGACGGCCTCCCGGCCGTGCCCCAGGTACACCGCCTGCCGGCTCATCGTGACCAGCACGTACGACCCGTACGGCCGGTCCCCGGCGGCCTGCGCCAGCCGCAGCGCCTGGACGAAGTACCGCTGCGCCAGGCCGTGCGCGGCGATGTCGTACGAGGTCCAGCCGGCCAGCCTGGTCAGGTCCGCGGCGGCGGCGAAGAGCCGGCGCCCGGTGGTCTCGCCGTAGGTGCCGCGCAGCATCGGCTCGGCCTCGTGCTCCAGGTACCGCACCAGCGCCTGCCGGGCGTGCCCGCCGCCGTAGGCGTGGTCCAGGGCGCGGAACAGCTCGCCGACCGACCGCAGGGCCGCGATGTCCCCGGCGGTCACCCGCTGCCCGGGCCCCCGGTCCACGGCCCGCTGCCGGGGGACGGTGAGCCGCCCCTGTCCCGGTACCCGGGCCGGGGCGGCGAGCTCGCCCCGGCCGACCCGCTCGTCGGGCCGGCCGATCAGCCAGTCGCGGCTGGGCACCACCAGTCCGGCGGGGGTGAAGGCGATCTTGCGGAGTTCGGCGTGGCTGCCGGAGTCCTTGCGCCACAGTCCACTGGCGATGTCCACGGCCTCTTCGGGCGTGGCCGCGAACTCCAGCCCGGCGTAGACCGGGGCGCACGCGTCCAGTCCGAGGTCCTGGGCGGAGAGCCGGCGGCCCAGCCGGCGGGTGAACACCTCGGCGATCAGCGCGGGGGTGGTGCCCCGCGGCTGCTGGCCGCGCAGCCAGCGGGTCACGGAGGTCTTGTCGTACCGGAGATCGAGACCGTGCTCCAGGCCGAGCTGGTCGACCCGCCGGGCGAGCCCGGCGTTGGAGAAGCCCGCCTCCGCGATCAGCGCCGCGAGCTGCCGGTTGGGGACGCGCTGCGGGGGTCGTTCCGTCATGGGCTCCACGGTCTCCTGCCTTGCCTGACCGGGTTTCCGGCCCTGTGAACGGCGTGAATGTAGCGGCCAACTCCCGCTTCGCCGCCCTGTCTGCCCCACATTCATCCGATCGTGCGAAGAACCGCCATGCCCCTTTACGGATCTCCGTGAGCCGCGCGCATAGGCTGCCCGGCATGAACCCGCACCATCCCGCAGATCCACTGCCGGCCCCGGAGATCACCGAGGCGGAGTGCCGCCGGTGCGGGACGCTGATCGCGGGGCTCGACGGGCGGTACGCGTGCGGGGTCTGCGGCTGGGTGAACGACCACTCCGAGGGTCACCGCCGGCTGCCCCGGGCGGAGGAGGACCCGGACTTCCCGCGGGGCCGGCGGCGCCGCAGGCCGCTGCCCGGTCCAGGGCCGGTGGACCTTCCCGGCTGACCGCCGCGGCGCCGCCGTACCCTTGCCGAGTGCGATACGTGCACGGGGCAGTTTCTACGAGGAGGCGCTGCGGTGGCTGAGCTGCGGTTTGTCCGTCTGGGTTTCGGGCCGGACAGGGTCGAGTACACCGAGGCGTGGGAGGAGCAGCGCCGCGTCCACGCCGCCCGCTTCGCGGACGAGATCGAGGACACCTGCCTGCTGCTGGAGCACCCGCCGGTCTACACCGCCGGCCGCCGGACCGCGGACAGCGAGCGCCCGCTGGACGGCACCCCGGTCGTGGACGTGGACCGCGGCGGCAAGATCACCTGGCACGGCCCGGGCCAGCTGGTGGGCTACCCGATCATGAAGCTGCCCCGGCCGGTGGACGTGGTCGCCCACGTCCGCCGCCTGGAGGACGCGCTGATCCTGACCGCGGCCGAGTTCGGCGTCGAGACCACCCGCGTCGAGGGCCGCTCGGGCGTCTGGGTCCTGGGCGACCCGGTCGAGCAGCGCCCGGCGCCGGGCGGCCTGAAGCTGGACTTCGACCCGCGGCTGGCGGACGAGGAGTTCGACCCGCGGCTCAACGGCCCCGAGTACGCCCCCTCCAACGCCGGCCAGCGCCGCGAGGACCGCAAGATGGCCGCCATCGGCATCCGCGTGGCCAAGGGCGTCACGATGCACGGCTTCGCGCTCAACGTGAACCCGGACAGCACCTGGTTCGACCGGATCATCCCCTGCGGGATCCGGGACGCCGGTGTGACCTCCCTCTCGGCGGAGCTGGGCCGGGAGGTCACCATCGACGAGGTGCTGCCGGTCGTGGAGCGGCACCTGGCGGCGGTCATGGCCGGGGCCACGCTGGCCCCGCGCGAGATCGAGCGGCCCGCGGCGGCGCCCGCGGCCGAGCAGGAGCCGGCCGCGTAGCGGTCCGGCCCCGGCTCCGGGGAATGCCCTCGGGCAGTCTCAGGTTGGCCGGACGTAAGAGCGTACGAATTACGGGCGTACCCTGGTGGGCGCCGAGGAATCAAAGTCACAGGGAGCCGGTCGTGTCCGCAGTCGCACCCGACGGACGCAAGATGCTGCGCCTGGAGGTCCGTAACGCCCAGACCCCCATCGAGCGCAAGCCCGAGTGGATCAAGACCCGGGCGAAGATGGGTCCCGAGTACACCGCCATGCAGAAGCTCGTGAAGAGCGAGGGCCTGCACACGGTGTGCCAGGAGGCCGGTTGTCCGAACATCTACGAATGCTGGGAGGACCGCGAGGCCACCTTCCTCATCGGTGGCGACCAGTGCACCCGGCGCTGCGACTTCTGCCAGATCGACACCGGCAAGCCCGAGGCCCTGGACCGGGACGAGCCGCGCCGCGTGGGCGAGTCCGTGGTCACCATGGACCTGAACTACGCCACCATCACCGGCGTCGCCCGCGACGACCTGGCCGACGGCGGCGCCTGGCTGTACGCCGAGACGGTGCGCCAGATCCACCAGCAGACCGCCGGCCGCGAGGGCGGCCACACCAAGGTCGAGCTGCTGGCCCCCGACTTCAACGCCGTCCCGGAGCTGCTGGAGGAGGTCTTCGCCTCCCGCCCCGAGGTCTTCGCGCACAACGTGGAGACGGTGCCGCGGATCTTCAAGCGGATCCGCCCCGGCTTCCGCTACGAGCGCTCCCTCGACGTGATCACCCAGGCCCGCGCGTACGGCCTGGTGACCAAGTCGAACCTGATCCTCGGCATGGGCGAGACCCGCGAGGAGGTCAGCGAGGCGCTGCGCGACCTGCACGCCGCGGGTTGCGAACTCATCACGATCACGCAGTACCTCCGGCCCTCCCCGCGGCACCACCCCGTGGAGCGCTGGGTGAAGCCGGCCGAGTTCGTGGAGCTGGCGAAGGAGGCCGAGGAGATCGGCTTCTCGGGCGTGATGTCCGGCCCGCTGGTGCGTTCCTCGTACCGCGCCGGCCGCCTGTACCAGCAGGCGATGGAGAAGCGCGCGAGCGTCTGATGCACACCTCCCGGAGCGGTCCGCAGCCTCGTGCCGCGGACCGCTCCGGCGGTTGCGGGCCCGCTCCGGACCCGTGACCCGACTCACGCTGCAGGGCCCGCACCAGCGGTCACATAGCGCGCTCCTGCCGCGTCAAGGTTTCATCACCGTTTGACCGACCGGTCACGCGCTGGTAACACCGGTCAGTGACGATTGCTCCACGCACCGCACACGACTCAGGCCGAGCGCACCACGAAGGGACCGTCATCATGCAGGCCGCGCCCGTACGCGCCACCGCCATCCCGACCGTCACGGACGCACTCCGGGCGGTCGAGACGCTCCTGATGCGCACCGCCCGCCGCAACGCCTGGACCGCGGTGCTCGAGGACCGCCGCCGGGCCAGCGACCGGGTCGAAACCGAGCACGCACTCGAGGCCGTGGCTACCCGTCTGCCGTAAGACACGTAAACTTCGGTACATGGCGAGGAAGGCAAACGCAGCCGAGGCTGCGAACTCCGGGCGACTCAAGCAGATCGCACTGACGTACAAGATGACGAGCAAGGCCGACCCCAAGGTCGGGCTGATCGTCGCAGGTGTGGGCATCCTCACGCTCGGTGTCTTCCTCGCGATCGGTTTCCTCATCGGACACCCGGTCTATCTGGGCATCCTGGGCTTCCTGCTCGCCTTCCTGGCGATGGCGATCGTCTTCGGCCGCCGGGCCGAGCGGGCCGCCTTCGGCCAGATGGAGGGCCAGCCCGGCGCCGCCGCGGCCGTCCTGGAGAACGTCGGCCGGGGCTGGACCACCACGCCGGCCGTGGCGATGAACCGCAACCAGGACATCGTCCACCGCGCCGTCGGCAAGGCCGGCATCGTGCTGGTGGCCGAGGGCAACGCGAACCGTCTGAAGACGCTGCTCGCGGCCGAGAAGAAGAAGATGAACCGGATCATGCCGGACGTCCCGGTGCACGACATCATCGTCGGCACGGGCGAGGGCGAGGTCCCGCTCAAGAAGGTCCGCACCACCCTGCTGAAGCTGCCGCGCGTGCTGGCCGGCCCGCAGGTCACCACGGTCAACGACCGGCTGCGCGCGATGGGCGACCTGATGAGCAACATGCCGCTGCCCAAGGGGCCCTTGCCCGGCCGTGGCGGCGCCCGCATGCCGCGCGGCGGGAAGATGCGCTGACCGCGCAGACCGCTCCTCGTACCTGACACGTCGAAGGGCCCCGGGAACTCGCTTCCCGGGGCCCTTCCGCGTACCCGTACCCGTACCCGCGGGGCGTGCGACGGGTACGCGCGGCCCTCGGGAGCCGGTCCGGGGCGGCGGTACAACCTTGGCCGGGCCTCGTCCGTCTCCCCTCCGGAAGCGATCGCACGATCACTCACCTCACGGGGGAAACTTGATGCTCTCCGTCTCTGCCGGCCGTCGCAACGGGCGCGTGCTCGCCACGATGGCGGCGCTGGCCACCGTCGCCGGGGCCGTGCCCCTGCTCGCCGCCGCACCGGCCACCGCCGCGGCCCCGGTCCCGCAGCCGTGGACCTCCGCGGCCAAGGTCACCGGCACGAACGCGCCCACCGGCGTCCAGGAGCTCGTCACCACGGCCGACGGCGCCGCGGTGGCGCTCTGGAACCAGCTCCCGGCCGGTTCCGGCGGCAAGCAGCGCCGGCTGTACGCGGCCGTACGGCCGGCCGGCAGCGGCACCTGGGGCGCGCCCCGGCAGCTGGCCGTGACGCCCACCGACGCGGGCGTGGCCAAGCTGGTGACCGCGGGCTCCCGGGTCGTGGCCGTCTGGACGGAGTTCCCGGACAGCACGGGCCCGGGCGACGAGGGGCAGACCCTCGGCCGGATCATGAGCTCCACCCTGTCGGCCGGTACCTGGTCCGCGCCGGCGAGCGCGCTGGGCCCGGCCGACCGGCGCTACCTGTCCGGCCTGGACGTGGCCGCGGGTCCGGACGGCTCGGTGACCGCCGTGTGGCGGGAGCGCCCGCTGGCAGGCGACACCTGGGGGATCACCACCGCCACCCGGGCCTCCGACGGCAGCTGGTCCGAGCCCGTCCGGGTGGACGACGTGGGGGCCGACAGCACCGACCGGGTCGAGGGCGGCGAGGTGGCCGTCGACGCGCGCGGCACGGCGGTGATCACCTTCCTGGAGACCAACCCCAGGTGGGAGTACCGGGTGCGGACCGTGACCCGGCCCGCCGGGTCGGCCGGCTGGGCGAAGCCGGTCACGGTGGCCTCGCACTCCTACACGATGGGCCTCCCGCAGGTCTCCGCCGGGCCGACCGGCACCATGGCCGTGAGCTGGTGGTCCGAGAACATCAACACCGGCGCCCGGACCATCGCGGTGGCATCGGCCGAGGACGTGCGGGCCGGCTGGGGCGCGGCCCTGCCCGTCGCCCGCGCCGAGGGGCTGACGGGGACCCCCGAGCCGCAGATCGGCCCGGACGGCGACCTCACGGTGGCCTGGGAGGACTGGGACGGGGACTACTACACCACCGCGGCGAGCCTGCCGGCGGGCGCCGCGCAGTGGTCGCAGCGCGTGGTCCTCTCCACCGGCAAGGTGTCCGGGCGGTCCGAGGTCTCGACCGCGGGGGACGGCACCGTGCGCGTGCTGTGGACCCAGGAGCAGGCCGACGGCTCGGGCCGGCAGCTGATGCAGGCCGTCCGCACCACCGACGACAAGTGGAGCGCCGGCGCCGAACTGGCCGGGTCCCGCGCCGACGCGGCCCACGGCGACATCGCAGCCGGTCCGGGCGGCACGGCCACGGCCGTGTGGACGGGGACGACCGGTGGGGCGTCCTACCTGTGGAGCGCCCGGGCGAGCGCGGACGCCCCGGTGGAGGTGACCTCCTCGTACGCCCCGCGCACGGCCGACCTGGCCGGGAGCAGCAGCTCCAGCACCGTCTGGGACCCGTGGTGGAAGCTGAACCGGCCGGTCGCCGGCTGGTCGCTGACCCTCACCGACGCCGCGGGCAAGGCGATCCGGGTCCGCACCGGCAGCGCCACCACCCAGAAGATCGCCGCCGCCTGGAACGGCCGCACCCTGGGCGGCGCACCCGCCCCCAACGGTCCGCTGAGGTGGCGGCTGGCGGCCGCGCCCGTGGGGTCGGCCACCAGGACCGTCCTGGCCACCGGCACCGTCACGATCACCGGCGGCGCGGCCGTGCGCCACGACTACGGCAGCGCCGCCGGCCGGCCCGACGGCATCGGCGACGCGGTCGTGCTCACCCCGAGTGGAGACGTCCGGTCCATCTTCGGCGACGGCGCCACCGGCAGGTTCGAGGGCAGCGCCACCGGCTACGGCTGGCTCCCGGGCATCCGTCCGGTCCCGATCGACGACATGGACGGCGACCGCTGCGACGACCTGCTCGTCCGCAGCAGCGCCGGACAGCTGCGCCGCTACACGCCCGCCTGCGGGACGCCCGTCACCCCGCGCACCCGCAACAAGCTGATCGGCGGCGGCTGGAACCAGTACGACGTGCTCACCTCACCCGGTGACGTCACGGGCGACGGCGCGGCGGACCTGGTCGCCCGCAACCCCGCCACCGGGGCGCTCTACCTGTACGTGCGCACGAGCCAGGGGGTGTTCGCCCCCCGCGTGCAGATCCCGGGGACGTACAAGGGCTACAAGAAGATCGTGGGCGCCGGGGACCTCGACGGCGACGGGCGCGGCGACCTGGTCCTCCAGGACGGCGGCAACGAGCTGTGGCGCATGAGCGGCCTGGGCCGCGGCAGGTTCGCCGCCCGGGTCAAGATCGCCGACAACTGGGGCGCCGGGTACGACGCCGTGGTCGCCCCGGGCGACATGAACGGCGACGGCCGGGCGGACCTCGTCGCCCGCGACGGCCACGGCACCGTCTGGCGGTACGACGGCACCGGCCGCGGCACCTTCGGCGCCCGCACCAAGGTCGCCACCGGCTGGCAGGGCTACGCCGGGCTGTACTGACCCGGGCCGTACCGACTCTGACCGCTGCGGCGGTCGGGCCCCTTCGGCGGATGCGCCGGGTCCGTCAGAAGCGGACCTGGACCGAGCCGGCGGCGCGGTCGTGCAGGCCCCGGCCGTCCCGGTCGAAGACCACCGCGGGCAGCACCAGGACCAGCAGCAGGCTGCGCAGCAGCACGCGGAAGAAGCCGAGGCGGGCGCCGTTGACCGCGACCACCCGAATGCCGAGGATCCGCTTTCCGGGCGTGAAGCCCACGGTGCCCACGGTCAGGACGCTGAGGACCAGGAACACCAGCAGCGGCCAGTTGCCCATCGCCAGCCAGTCACGGTGGGCGATGAGCCCGAATACGATCAACAGGCACAGCGCCCAGTCGATGGAGATGGCGGCGAGCCGGCGGCCGGCCCGGGCCACGGAACCCGGGCCCTCCTTGGGCAGACCCAGGCGCTCGCCCCGGTACCCGAAGTCGACGCCCATCTCCTCGGCCGTCGCCCGGGGGCCCGAGAGCCACGATCCGATTACTTGTCTGTTGTCCACCCGTCCACGGTACCCGCCCCGGAATGCGGATCTTCGGGGGCTCCGGGCCCCGCTGCGGCGTGCTCGGGCACCCGGCGACCGCGGCCAGGTTAACTTGTGCGAAACAAATGGGTCATGCTTGAGAAATCCCGTCTGCTTATGGTCGGGTCAGCGTGCGCCACCGCACTGACGCACCACGAGCTATGCAAACCCGCTCCCGCCCCGGGGGTCGGGGGTAGGAGGAGTTGGATGTTCCAGAACGCCGACGACGCGAAGAAGTACATCGCGGACAACGACATCAAGTTCGTTGATGTCCGGTTCTGCGACCTCCCGGGTGTGATGCAGCACTTCAGCATCCCGGCGAAGGCGTTCGACCCGTCCGAGGAGCTGGCCTTCGACGGCTCCTCGATCCGCGGCTTCCAGGCGATCCACGAGTCGGACATGGCGCTGCGCGCCGACCTGTCGACCGCGCGCCTGGACCCGTTCCGCCGCGACAAGACGCTCAACATCAACTTCTTCATCCACGACCCGATCACGGGCGAGGCCTACAGCCGCGACCCGCGCAACATCGCGAAGAAGGCCGAGGCGTACCTGGCCTCCACCGGCATCGCCGACACCGCGTACTTCGGCCCCGAGGCCGAGTTCTACGTGTTCGACTCGGTGCGCTTCGCGACCTCCGCGAACGAGGGCTTCTACCACATCGACTCCGAGGCCGGCGCCTGGAACTCCGGCAAGGAGGAGAACAACCGCGGCTACAAGGTCCGCTACAAGGGCGGTTACTTCCCGGTCGCCCCGGTCGACCACTTCGCCGACCTGCGCGCCGAGATCTCCCTCGAGCTGGACGCCCAGGGCCTCCAGGTCGAGCGCCAGCACCACGAGGTCGGCACCGGCGGCCAGGCCGAGATCAACTACAAGTTCAACACGCTGCTCGCCGCGGCCGACGACCTGATGCTCTTCAAGTACATCGTGAAGAACGTCGCCTGGCGCAACGGCAAGACCGCGACCTTCATGCCGAAGCCGATCTTCGGTGACAACGGCTCGGGCATGCACGTCCACCAGTCGCTGTGGCAGAACGGCGACCCGCTGTTCTACGACGAGACCGGCTACGCGGGCCTCTCGGACACCGCCCGCTACTACATCGGCGGCATCCTCAAGCACGCCCCGTCGCTGCTGGCCTTCACCAACCCGACGGTGAACTCCTACCACCGCCTGGTGCCCGGCTTCGAGGCCCCGGTCAACATGGTGTACTCGCAGCGCAACCGCTCCGCGGCCATGCGCATCCCGATCACCGGCTCGAACCCGAAGGCCAAGCGCGTCGAGTTCCGCGCGCCGGACCCGTCGTCCAACCCGTACCTCGCCTTCTCGGCGCTGCTGCTGGCCGGCCTCGACGGCGTGAAGAACAAGATCGAGCCGATGGAGCCGATCGACAAGGACCTCTACGAGCTCGCTCCCGAGGAGCACGCGGCGGTCCCGCAGGTCCCGACCTCCCTGGACGCGGTGCTCACCGCCCTGGAGAACGACAACGAGTACCTGCAGGCCGGCGGTGTCTTCACCAGCGACCTGATCGAGACCTGGATCGACTACAAGCGCCAGCACGAGATCGCCCCGATCCAGCTGCGCCCGCACCCGCACGAGTTCGAGCTCTACTTCGACCTCTAGGCCGGCCGGTCCCCTCGGGGGACCCCGGCCGGGACCTGCCGACGGCCCCCGGTCCCGCTCTTCCGAGCGGGACCGGGGGCCGTCGCTTTTGACATGCCGCGGGGGCGGGGGGACGGTGGAAGAGGGGCTCCACACGGACGAACCGACATGTGCGGAGGTGCATGGACATGCGCCGCAGGATCGTTGCAGGGGTCATCACCGGAGCGCTCGGGCTCAGCCTCGGGCTGCTGCCGGCCGTCAGCGCATCGGCCACGGACGGATGGCGTCGCTGCGACGACCGTCACGTGACCGACTGGCGCTGGTGGGACCACTGCTGCAACCGCGACTGGAACGACCGCCCGAGCTGGTGCTGGGACGACGTGAGCAGCCAGAGCGACCCGGCCTGGAACCACCACGACCACGGGAACGACAACCACTGGAACGACGGCCACTGGAACGACCACCGCAACGGCAACGGCAACTGGAACGGCGACGACCGCGGCAACGGCCGCGGCGACGGCGGCGGCCCCCGCGACGGCCGGTGACCACACCGGCCGGTGACCGCGGGTCGGTCACGTATCGTCGGCCGTGGCCGGCTCTGGTACCCGCCAGGTGATCTGGAACCGGCGTTCCGGCGATAGTGACGGACGGCCCACCACTCGGATCTCCTTGATCAGGTAGTCGAATACCTGGCGATGGGCCTCTTCCGATACCTCGTCCCAGCTTTCGGGTGTCAGCGTCATCACTTCCCGCATCAGCCCGGCATCGGCCTCAGCCCGGATCATCTCGGTCCGCTCGTCCGGACTCAGAGTCGTATCGGCACGCATGGCCGCGATGGACCGTGGGAGGAGATTGGGCTCGTCCCGGAGCCGCCGCCGGACCTCCTGACAGCCGTACCGAAAAACCTCGTACGCCTGGTCGACTTCGTACCATTCCGGCGGTCGGTAGCCGAAGGGAGCGCCGCCCTCCGCTCCGATGTAGTCGCCCTTCAGAATGCGTAGCAGAGCACGCAGAGCGAACTCGGCACCCGCCTCCTCGATCAGACGCACCCCGGCACTCACCCATTGGTCTTCGGAGATCAACGGCTCGTGGGGAACGGCGAGGGACGGATGGATCTCGATGGCGGTCGCCGGGTTGAGGATCAGTCCGGCGACCGCCTCGCCCGTCCACCGGCCATCCTCCCCGCCCCACCCCTCGGACAGCGCCAGTTCCCGACCGGACTTCATACCCCGGTTTTCGCCTTCCTGGACCTCCCGCCACAAGGGGAAGAAGCGTGCGACCTCGGAGGCGGGATCCCTAGGCGGATCGACACACATCGCGGCGAGTGCGCCGACGATCGACTGCACAGTCTCCCAACGCGGTACGACCCGGCCTTTGAGCGTCGTGCGGACAGCCTCGTGGCTGGGCGATGCGGGATGATCGCCCGCCGCGATGAGCGTGCTGACCCTCCGCATTCCCGGGCGGCCCGCCGCCCTGTGCAGTTCCTCCAGAGCCTCGACCAGTCGGCCGTGTGCCTCGGTCGGTAAAGGTCTGTGCCTCGTTGTCATGGTGTCCCGCGCTCCCTGGCTCTGCCCATCGGTCCGGTCATCCCGTCAGATAGCGCCAGATCCTACGAACCAGCAGGCCGGGGCTGGGCCAGATCGCGTCAACTCCGTCAGACAGCGACAAGTACCCACGACCGGCCCCCAGCATGGAAAGGGCACCACGTCGATCTGGTGCCCTTTCCGGAGGAGCCGCCCCCGTGCACATCCCTGCCTACGCCCATCCCACGATCCGGTCCGCGGTGCCCGTGCTGCCCACCTCTCGCCACGTCGCCGCGCTGGATTGCTGTTTCTGCGACGAGCCCTTCGGCGATCGGCTGCCCGTACCGCTGGGGCCCAGTAGTACGTCCGGGTTCTTCGGTTGTCACAGCTGCCTGCGGCAGTTGGTTTCCCGGGCGCGGCAGAGCCGCGACGATGCCTTCGCCCGCAGCGTCGAGCAGGCGGAAGAGGAGGCAGCGGCCTGGCGCGCGGCACGCGGCCGACACCTGGCCGATCTGGACCGGGTCCGGCTGGCGGCCGACACCGTGGTCGCGTTCGCCGGCGCCGGAGAGGTCGAGGCCCTGCGGATGGCCTGGCTGTTGGTCTCCCTTGAATCCGCCCACGCCTGGGCGACGGATTATGCCCCCGCGCCACCCCCGACCGTGCAGATTCCCGACACCGAGCTGAAGGAGGGGAGATTCCAGCTCGACCTCGCGATGGTCTCGGCACGTGAAGCAGTGGCCGAGCGACTCGCGTACCACCTGATCAACGAGTCCCAGCCCGTCGATCCGGAACTGTGTGCCGAGCTCGAGTGCCCGGACGACTGTTCAGGTCGTCATGACGACGTGCACATCGATTGCGGACCGGACCAAATCTTCGAAGACCTGGCCGAAGCCGGGCAGCAGCTCCCCGGGCATGGGGGCCTGCTCGAGCAACCTGTCGCGCGGCAGGACGGTACGCAGCCTTGAGGTGGGACGACCTGACCTTGGCCATCCTGGCCAGCTGCGGCTGCCTCACGCTCCTGCTGACGCAGGTGGACGAGGTGCTTACACGGCTCCCGAAAATCATCCGCTCCTGGCGGCGGATCCGCCAGGAGTGGACTGGATGCGGGAGGACGGAGGCCGAGGGGCATGACCGCACCTGCACCGGAGGGGAGGACGGGTGACGGGACCGCGGGCACGACCCCGCACCCGGCCGGGCGGTCGTCGAGTCTCAGGGCATCAGGGAGCGGACCAGTTTGCAGGTGGTGTTGGAGGGGCGGTGGATGCCGGTGCGGGCGGCCAGGGTGCGGATCTTGCGGTTGGTGGCGCGCTTCGCGTCGTAGGTGCCCGAGTCCAGCAGGGATATGGCCAGCCGCATGGCCTTCAGGCGGCGGTTGTGGTTCTCGTACCACTCGCGCGGCAGGCCGGCCGGCAGCGGCTTCTTCTTGACGGGCACAGGGACGGAGACGGGTACGCGGACGCGTACGGCAGCGGTCATCGGCAGCCTCCCGAGGGCGGTGTCGGACTGTCCTTCACTGTTTCGATTTTACTGCCGGGCACTGACAAAAGGCCCTGGCCAGCGGCTACTTCAGGGGCCCTGCGGGGCCTCTGCGGGGCCCCTCGCGGGCGGGTACCGTGTGCGGCATGGAGATCTGGATCAACCCGGCCTGTTCCAAGTGCCGCAGCGCCCTGCACCTGCTCGACGAGGAGGGCGCC
This sequence comes from Streptomyces sp. NPDC089919, assembly GCF_040684615.1. Classification (NCBI taxonomy): domain Bacteria; kingdom Bacillati; phylum Actinomycetota; class Actinomycetes; order Kitasatosporales; family Streptomycetaceae; genus Streptomyces; species Streptomyces sp. NPDC089919. Next base: position 84,665 of record NZ_JBFBGK010000019.1, on the reverse strand, counting down.
CAGTACACCGTCCGCCGCTACCTGGAGGACGTGCCCACCGAGGACGAGATCCGCGCGGTGCTGGCGCGGCTGGGGCTGGAGCCCTGGGACATCGTCCGCACCGCCGAGGCCGAGGCCAAGGAGCTGGGGCTGAAGGACTGGCCGCGGGACGAGGCCGCCCGGGACCGGTGGGTGGCCGCCCTGGCCGGGCACCCCAAGCTGATCCAGCGGCCCATCATCACCGCCGAGGACGGCAGCGCGGTGGTGGCCCGGACCCCCGAGGCGGTCCGGGACGCGCTCACCCGGAGCGTGTCTTGACGCTGCGCTGACCTGGTGTCTCGTACGTTGGCGGCGACCGCGGGGGTGGCTGTGGAGGGAACGACGTGCACGACGACCCGACCGCCGGGCCCGCCCCGGCGCCCGGCGCCCCGGCGGGCCCGGGCACCCCGCAACCGGCCGCGGCGGCCGCCACTCCGGCCCCCGAGCCGGGGCCGGTCCCAGGGCCTGTTCCCGGTCCGGACGCGGGCCGCCGGGCCGGCTCCGAGTGGGTCTTCGGCGGTGTCTACGGCACCGTCCTCTCCAGCGCGCTGCTGGCCGCCCTCCAGAACTCCGGCGAGTACACGCCCTTCTACGACGCGGCCTGGGTGCTGGTGACGGTCGGCGCGGCCGGGCTGGTGCACGGCTACGCCCACCACATGTCCACGCACGCCGCGGCCTACCCCGACGCGCCCGGCGGCCACCGGTGGCGGCAGCTGGGCCGGGCGCTGCTGGACGAGTGGCCGATGGTGGTGGCCGCGCTGCCGACCGTGGTGCTGCTGTTCCTGGCCGGGCTCGGGGACTGGGCCGAGCCCGCGGTGACCGCCACCGGGCTGGGGCTGAACACCGGCCTGCTCTTCGCCTGGGGTGCCTTCGCGGCCCTGCGGACCGGCTACCGGCTGGCGTCGGCGCTGGTCATCGGGGTGGCGGACGCGGCGATCGGGCTGGCGATCGTGGTGGCCAACGCCGTCATCAAGTGACCCACCCGCATCAGATGCCCCGCCCATATCAAGTGACCCACCCGCATCGGACGACTCACCCGCAGGGTTCGACGGCTGCCCGGTCCTCCGCCGTCAGCTGGGCCTCGGCCTCGGCCAGCAGCTCCGTCAGCCGGCGGCCGAACTCCGCGTCGCAGGGGTGCGGGGTGCCGGTCCGGGCCGCCGTCAGCAGGGCGTCCAGCGCCCGTCCGTAGGCGCCCGGTACGTCCGTCCAGTCCGGCAGCTCCGCCACCCCGGGCGCCCCGCGCAGCTCCAGGCCCACCCCGGCCGCGGCCCGCGGCGCGCTCAGGGTGAGGGCGGCCGTGCTGGAGGCCCCCGAGGCGTGCCGCAGGACCAGGTGGACCAGGTCGGCCGGGCCCCGGGCGGCGCTGACCGAGGTGACCTCGCCCAGGACGGGGATCAGCACGGACAGGGCGTGCGGCCCCACGTCCCACAGCCCGCCCTTCTGCCGCCGCCACGGCGAGGCGGCGTACGGGCTCTGCTCCCCGTCGGGCGGGTAGACGGCGCCGAACCAGTGGGCCCGGCCGTGCAGCCAGCCCGGCCGGCCCGCCTGCTCCCGGATCCAGCCGGCGGCCGGTTCGGCGAAGCGCAGGGTGAGGAAGACGATGCTGGCCACGCCGTGCCGGGCGGTGGCCCCGGCCAGGTCCCGGGCGCCCTCGACGGTGGTGGCCACCGGCTTGTCGAGCAGCAGGTGGCAGCCGGCCGCGGCGGCCCGGACGGCGAGCGGGGCCTGCACGTCCGGCGGCAGGGCGAAGGCCGCCACGTCACAGTCCGCGAAGAGCGCGTCCGGTGATTCGTACACCTTCACGCCGTACTCCCGGGCGAGTTCCGCGGCGGCGTCCGCGTTGCGGCCCCAGATCCCGGCGAAGTCGGAGCCGGCGTGGGCGGCCAGGGCGGGGGCGTGGGTGCGGGCGGCCCAGGGGCCGGTACCCAGCAGGCCGACGCGCGGGCGCCGGGCGCCGGGGGTGGCGCCGCCGCCGGGGCCCGCGGCATCACCGGAGTTCAAATCGTACGAAATGGTCACCCGCACAGTGTGCCGTACGGGTGCCGCCGGACCCGGGAGCGGCCCGGGGGCTCGGTAACACGGGGTTCACACACGGGCAACGGTCGGGAAATCGCACCTTGGCACGCTGCGGTCAACACCGCAGCGTGCGCAGCGACGCGCAGCGCGCCACCCGCAGCAGCACCGCGAGCCGAAGGATGAGTCCCGTGACGTACAAGGCCGAGTACATCTGGATCGACGGCACCGAGCCGACGGCCAAGCTCCGTTCCAAGACGAGGATCCTGGCCGACGGTGCGGAGCTGCCCATCTGGGGCTTCGACGGTTCCAGCACCAACCAGGCCGAGGGCCACGCCTCGGACCGGGTGCTCCAGCCGGTCTTCTCCTGCCCGGACCCGATCCGCGGCGGTGACAACCTCCTGGTGCTGTGCGAGGTCCTGAACATCGACCTGACCCCGCACGAGTCCAACACCCGCGCGCTGCTGCGCCCGGTCGCGGAGAAGTTCGCCGCCCAGGAGTCGATCTTCGGCATCGAGCAGGAGTACACCTTCTTCGACGGGGACCGCCCGCTCGGCTTCCCGGTCGGCGGCTTCCCGGCCGCGCAGGGCGGCTACTACTGCGGCGTCGGCGCGGACGAGATCTTCGGCCGCGAGATCGTCGAGAAGCACCTCGACCACTGCCTGGCCGCCGGGCTGAGCATCTCCGGCATCAACGCCGAGGTCATGCCCGGCCAGTGGGAGTTCCAGGTCGGCCCGGTGGGCCCGCTGGAGGTCTCCGACCAGCTGTGGATCGCCCGCTGGCTGCTCTACCGCACCGCCGAGGACTTCAACGTCTCGGCCACGCTGAACCCGAAGCCGGTCAAGGGCGACTGGAACGGCGCGGGCGCGCACACCAACTTCTCCACCAAGGCGATGCGCGAGGACTACCGTGCGATCGTCGCGGCCTGCGAGGCGCTGGGCGAGGGCAGCAAGCCGATGGACCACGTCAAGAACTACGGCGCCGGCATCGACGAGCGCCTGACCGGCCTGCACGAGACCGCCCCGTGGAACGAGTACAGCTACGGCGTCTCGGACCGCGGCGCCTCGGTCCGCATCCCGTGGCAGGTCGAGCAGGACGGCAAGGGTTACATCGAGGACCGCCGCCCCAACGCCAACGTCGACCCGTACGTCGTCACCCGGCTGATCGTCGACACCTGCTGCACCGGCCTGGAGAAGGAGGGCCTGGTCTGACCGCATGGTGAGACCGGGTCCCATCAGGGGAGCTGACGGGCCGTCCGACGGCCCGACCGGGGAGCGCCCGCCGTACTCACGGCGGGCGCTCCGTCGTATGCCCGAGGGGTTCGCGGCGCTTCATCCGCTTCGCACCGGAGGATCCGTCTCACGGAATTCGAACTTCCGGATCTGCTGGCTGAGACGGGACTACGACGGGAGCGTGTCGTCTGCTTCAATGGGGCCATGGCCAGCCATCCGCACACCTCGACAGGTCGCAGCGACCTCGAGCCTTTCTGGCCCTCCCGTCAGCATCACGACTTCGACCGGGTGTGTTGCCGCGCGAAGAACGCGCCGGCCCTCTAACGCCTTTCCTTCCACAGGTTCAGGCCTTCGGTCTGCGCGGTACGACGCACGTCTCCTCCGACGACTCTCCGCGTGAAAGAGCTGACCACTCATGGCGAACACCCGTTCCTTCTCCGTCCCGTCCTCCGCTGCGACCGCGACCCTGCCGTTCCCGGCGGCCTCCGCCGCCCCCGCCCTGACCCCGGCCGCCGGGGCCGCGGGCCACGCCCCCTCCCCCAACCGCCACCGACTGCGCTCCGTCGGCCGTGACGAGGTCGCCCGGGTGGTGGACTTCCTGCCGCCCGGCGCCACCTGGCTGCCGGCTCCCCCGCACTCCCTGCCCAGCCTGCCGGGCCAGCCGCCGATGGTCGGCTACCTGGTGCTGGTACCGGCCGACGAGGCCCCGCAGCCGCCGGTGGCCCCGGTCCCGGCCCTCGCGGCGGCCGGTCCGCTCGCGGAGTCCGTCGTCACCGGGGACGCGCTCGTCCGCATCGACAACGCCCGGCGCACGGCCGAGGTCGACGGCCGGGAGCTGGACCTCACCTACCTCGAGTTCGAACTCCTCGCCCACCTGGTGGCCAACCCCCACCGGGTGCACAGCCGCGACCAGTTGGTGACCACGGTCTGGGGCTACGGGCACGTGGGCGACGGCCGCACCGTCGACGTCCACGTCGCCCGGCTGCGGCGCAAGCTCGGCGCCGCGCACCGCGGGGCCATCCAGACCGTCCGGCGCGTGGGGTACAAGTACGCGCCGTGAGCCGGCTGAACGGCGGCGGGCCCGCACTCCCTCCCGGGGGTGCGGGCCCGCCTCCTCACATCCGTCCGGGCGTCAGGCCGTACGGGCCGCCCGGACCCGGGCCACGGCCACGTCCAGCACCAGGAACGCCAGCAGGCTGATCCCGAGCAGCGGCACGAACCAGCCCACCAGCGCCGTCAGGGCGGCCAGCGGCAGCAGCACGGCCGGCGGGACCTTCCGCCAGGCGCCCGGCGGCACCGCGCGGCCGGCGCTCAGCAGCCGGTCCTTGGTCGGCCGGCGCAGCCACCACATGCGGTAGCCCCACAGGGTCAGCAGCACCACGGCCGTGCCGAGCGCGGCCAGCGCCAGCTGGTTGACCAGGCCGAAGAGGTAGCCCATGTGGACGTCGATGCCCCAGCGGGTGAGCTTGGCGAGCAGCGGGTAGTCGGCGAAGCGCAGGGTGTCCATGACCGTGCCGTCGGCCGGGTCCACCGACACCGAGTCGAGGTGGGTGGGGAACTCCCGGTCCCGCTCCTTGACCACGTACCCCTTGCCCTCGGCGGGCAGCGAGATCTGTATCTGCGTGTCGACCCCGGCGGCCCGGGCCGCCTCGGCCACCCGGTCGATGCCCACGTCCTTGCCCGCGGGCATCGGCATGTCCATCTTCGCGCCGCCGGGCATGTGGTGGCCGGCGTGCTCGCCGCCCCCGGTCTCCGGCGCGCCCGGGACCGCGGCCGCCACGCTCGGGGTGGCGCCGCCGAGCCGGTCCTGGAGCTGCCCGATGTTCTCGCCCGCGTACGTGGACCAGGTCAGGCCGGTCGCGGAGAGGACCACCAGGCCGGCCACCGACCAGAGGCCGACCGTGCCGTGCCAGGACAGGGTCCGGCGGCGGCCGGCGCTGCCGCGCTCGGGCAGCAGCAGGGCCTTGCGGGAGGCCCGCCGGCGGCCCAGCCACAGGGCGAGCCCGCCGAGGCCGACCACCCACATCCAACTGGCGGCCAGCTCGCTGTAGATCCGGCCGGGCTCGCCCAGCTGGAGGTTGCTGTGGAAGGCGGAGAGCCAGGCGCGCAGCGGGAGCGCGTCGCCGGAGGTCTCCAGGGCGCCGCGGACGTGCGCGGTGTAGGGGTCGACGAAGACGGTGAGGTCGTGGCCCTCCTCCGTCACCTTCGGGCTGGTCATGATGACGCGGGTGGTGGCACCGGCCTCGGGGGCCGGCCAGACCGCGGTCACCACGCCGTCCGGTTCGGCCGCCTCGGCGGCCTTGACCTGGGCGACCAGCGGGGTGACGGAGTCCCGGACGGGAGCGGTCAGTTCGTGCCGGTAGACCAGCTGCTCGGCCGGCAGGGCGAGCGCGTACAGGGTGCCGGTGACGGCGGCGAGCAGCAGGACGGGGGCGATGAGCAGCCCCGCGTAGAAGTGCATGCGCATGAGCAGCGGGCGCAGCGCGCTCCAGGTGGAGCGGCCGGCGGGCGGCTCGGGGGTGCGGTTGTCGTCCTCGACGGACGGGATCCCCTTCACGGGATCGATGACGGCCATGACGGTCCTCGGTGTTGGCGCAGACATGGGGAAACCGGCCCCTGGCCGCGCCGGGCCGCCGTCTGTCTCAGGCGGGGGCGCACCGGCCGGGGGCCGTGGTGCTCGGTGCTCGCAGCACCGGAGGTCCGCGCCGGACCAGGCTGTGTGCGGGGAGCGCGCCGCGCAGCCGGCGCCGCGGGCGGGCGGCGGCGGGGCGGGGGCGGCGCGGGGGTGCGGCGGGGGCGAGCGCCCGGACCAGGGCGACGGCCCGCCGGACCGGGGCGAAGGCGCGCAGCGCCACGACCCGGGCCAGCCGGAACACGGCCGCCTCGCCGCGGGCCAGCCACAGGGCGCAGAACACCCCGGCCAGCACGTGCGCCAGCACCATCCCGGCCATGCCGCCGTGGCCGCTCATGTCCATGGCGGACATCGCCATGTGGCCCATGGGCGGGTGGCCCATGGAGGTGCCCGCGTCCATGGGCATCGACATGTCCATGGAGGGATCCATCGGCATGTCCATCCGCATGGCGTGGTGCGCGGGCGGGGCGCCGGTGGCGGGCGGTGCGGTCTCGGTGCCGGCGAAGGCCAGGTGCAGGCTGCCCTGTACCGCGAGCAGTCCGCTGGAGATGGCGGCGGTGCCGCGCTGCCGGCCGGCGGCCGCGTAGGCGAGGGCCCCGGTCAACCCGAGGGCCCCGAGCAGCACGAGCGGCGGAATGTCATGCCCAGACATGTACGAATGCCCCACCGCGGCCAATGCCACGCACACCGCCGCAAACATCGCGGCCCGCACAGCACGCATCGGCGCAGGACTCCAGAACATGACCGGCCCATCTTTCCATCCGCCCCGCGGGGCTCCCTTACCGGGTGCCCCCGGTGTGACCCCGGCGCTCGTATCGGTTTTTATGGTCATACGACGATCAGTCGTCTTTGTTGCCGAGTGAGCTGGAGCCGTGCCCATGACCGCCACCGCCGCCCCGTCCACCACCGTGGCCAACCTGCGCGACCTCGGGGGCACCCCGCTGAGCGGCGGCGGGAGCGTACGGCGCGGGCTGGTGCTCCGGTCGGGGCAGCTGGACCGGCTGGACCTGGCCGCGGACCCGGTGGTGGCGGCGCTGGGGCTGCGGACCGTCCTGGACTTCCGGACCGACGCCGAGCGCCACGACCACCCCGACCGGGTGCCGGCCGGGGCGCGGCTGCTGGTGGCCGACGTCCTGGCGGACAAGGTGAACTCGGGCGAGATGCCGGCCGCGGCGCAGCTCAAGCACCTGCTGGCGGACCCGATCGTGGCCGAGCGGGAGCTGGGCGGCGGGCGGGTGGAGAAGCTGTTCGAGCAGACCTACCGGTCCTTCGTCAGCTCCGGTTCGGGCCGGGCGGCCTACCGGACGCTGCTGACCGAGCTGGCGGACCCGGCCGCCGGGCCGCTGCTCTTCCACTGCACGGCGGGCAAGGACCGCACCGGCTGGGCGGCGACGGTGCTGCTCACCCTGCTGGGTGCGGACGAGGAGACGGTGATGGCCGAGTACCTGTCGGTCAACCCGGCGGTCCGGCAGGCCTTCGCGCCGATGATCGAGGGCTTCGCGGCCTCCGGCGGCAACCCCGACATCGCCCTGGCGCTGATCGGCGTGGTGCCCTCGTACCTGGCGGCGGCCCTGGACGAGGTCGCGGTGCGGTACGGGTCGATGGAGAAGTACGTGCGGGAGGGCCTGGAGGTCTCCGACGAGGCGGTGGCGGCGATCCGGGCGCGGCTGGTCGTCTGAGGCGGGCGCGGTCCGGCGCCCGAGGCCGGGCGCGCCGGTTCGTCCGAGGCGGGGCGCGGCCGGTCGGCCGAGGGGCGGACGTCCGCCGCGGCGCCTCCGCGGCGGTGACCATCCGACCATTCGCTCGTTCTGCTGAACGTGCGTACCCCGGATGCCACCCGCGTGGCCGACCAGACCACCGGCCAGCCCGCCCGCCCCGCCCAGGCGCAGGCCCAGGCGGAGGCCGTCATCGCCGAGCACTACGGGCGGCTGGTGCGGATCGCCTATCTGGTGCTGCCGCCCTCGCCGGGGCGGCACCGGCGGGTGCTGACCGCACACGCGCTCGCCCAGCGGGCGCTGCCGCGGGCCCGGTCCGCGGCGCTGCCGGCCCAGCGCGGCGGGCGCCGGGCCCCCGGCGGGAGCGCCGCGGCGACCGGGTACCCGGAGGTCCGGCTGCGGGTGCTGCGCGCCGCGCTGGAGGCCGGCCGGCCGCTGCGCCGCGGGGCCCTGCCCCGGCGGGCCCAGCTGCCGGGGCTGCTCCCCCAGGTGTGGGGGCTGCGGGTGTTCCCCCGGGCCGGCGGGGCCGAGGAGCTGGCGCTGGACCAGTGGCTGGCGACCCTCAGCGGGCCCGGCCGGGCGGCGTACGTGCTGCGGGCGCTGGAGCGGCTGCCCGCGGACGAGGTCCGGCGGGTGCTGGCCGAGGCCGGTGCGGCCGATCCGGCCGGGGCGCTCGCGGAGGCGGGCGAGGCGGACTCCGACGCCCTGCTGGACTCCCCCGAGTTCGACCCCTGCGTACTCCAGGTCCGCCCCACCGACCTGCTGCGCCGCCGCCGGCTGGGCCGGGCCGCGCTGGCCGCGGTGGCCGCCGCGGCGGTGGCCGGCACCCTGCTGGCGCTGCCGGGCGGCGGCTGGGGCGCGGACGGTGCCGCGGCCCCGCTCTACGCCCGCAACAGCGCCGCCGAGCAGGCCCTGGACCCGGCGCTGCTGACCCGGGCCGGGGCCACGGACTGGCGTACCGGATCGCGTACCGACTTCGCGGCCTGGCCCGCGCGCGGCGGCCGCACCGGCGACACCGCGCTGCTGCGCCGGGCGCTGGCGGTCTGGGCGCGGCCCGGCGCGAGCGTGCACGTCTCGGCGACCCCGGGCACCCCGTCCGGCCCCCCGATGGGCCCCCCGCAGCTGCTCTTCGCGGGCGAGGTGGACGAGGCGGTCGTGGTGCTCCTGTACGACGGGCTGCGGGTGGTGCGGTACGCCGAGCCGCGCACCGGCACCGCGGTCGCCGCGCTGGACTTCGCCCGGGCCGACGCGGCCACCGCCGACACCGCGACCGCGGTGGTGCTGAGCCGGGTGGACGGCAACGTCCGCTACCTGACCGCGCCCTGGGTCCGGTCCGTGGCGGTGCGCGACCTGCTGGAGCCGGCCACCGCGCCGGCCGAGGTGCACCTGACGGACGGGGTGACGGCGCCGGTGGCCGGTCCGGCGCTGGACCGTTCCTGCGCCACCTGGAACGCCCTGGAGCTGGCCTCGGCCGCGCCCACCCGGCTGGTCACCGACCTGGGCGAGCTGATCCCGGCCCGGCTGACCTCGGGCCCGCCCGGCTCCCCCCACGAGGTCGCCGGCGCCACCGAGCTGGGCCGCTGGGCCCGGACGGCCTGCCTGCTCCCGGCGGTCCGGGCGCACGGCGTCCGCTCGGTCAACTCCTGGACGTACGCCGAGCAGAAGCTGCCGGAGGCCTCGGGGACGGCTGCCTGGGTGTGCACCCGGGCGGAGACCTGGCGGGGCGCGCAGGACCGGGTACTGGCCGAGTTCCAGGCGCCGGGCACGGGTCCCGGGGCGCTGGTGGCGAGGGCCGAGGGCGGGCCCGACTGCGGTTCGAGGCGTCCTCGAGCGCTTGCGGGGGTGTTGTGGAAGTCCGGTGGCGGACACTGGTACGTGCTGGCCGCGGGGAGCGGGCAGTTCGCCTCGGTGACGGTCGGCGGCGCGGTGCACGGTACGGCCCCGGGCCACCGGATCGCGGTCCCGGCCCGGGCCGGGGCGCAGGTGGAGCTGAGCGGGAAGCTGTCCGACGGCAGCCGGGTGGGCGTCATCCGGTAGCCGCGGGGGCGGTACGGCGGGGCGGGTGTCCGTACGGCGGGCCGGTCCCGGTCGGCAAGAACTGGGCGCCCGGGGCTGTTGCGGGGCTCTACCGCTCAGTACATTGACGCCATGTCTAATACGCAGCCTGCCCCGGTGGCGTCCGAGCACATAGAGCTGAAGGCCCGCCAGGTCTCGTTCTCCTGGGAGGACACCCCCCTCCACTGGCTTCCCGGCGACCCCTTCTCCACCCACACCATGAACGTCCTGCACCTGCTGCTGCCGGCCGGCGAGCGCTGGTTCGTGCACGTCTACAAGCAGGTGCTGCCGTACATCGAGGACGAGCGGCTGCGCGAGGACGTGATCGGCTTCATCGGGCAGGAGGCGATGCACTCCCAGGCCCACGACGACGTCCTGCCGCACCTGCGGCGCCAGGGCCTGGACCCCACCCCGTACACCGCGCAGGTGGACTGGCTCTTCGAGAAGCTGCTCGGCGACCGCACCCTGCCGCCGGGGCGGGCGCGGCACTGGTGGCTGATGGAGCGGGTCGCGATGATCGCGGCGATCGAGCACTACACCGCCTTCCTCGGGGACTGGATCCTCAACGCGCAGGAGCTGGACCGCCGGGGCGCCGACCCCACGATGCTCGACCTGCTGCGCTGGCACGGCGCGGAGGAGGTGGAGCACCGGTCGGTGGCCTTCGACCTCTTCATGCACGTGGACGGCAGCTACCGGCGCCGGGTGCGGACCTGGGCGACCGGCTTCAGCGCGCTGGTGTTCCTGTGGCAGCGCGGGGCGCGCTTCTTCATGGAGAACGACCCGACGCTGCGGGACGGCAAGGCCTCGGTGGGGCAGTTCTTCCGCGCGGGCGCGCAGGGCACGCTGCCCTCGACCCCGGCGATGCTGAAGTCCATCCCGCGCTACCTGTCCCGCTCGTACCACCCCTCCCAAGAGGGGTCGACCGCGCAGGCGGTGGCGTACCTGGCCACCTCGCCGGGCGCGAACGGCGGTGCGCACGGTGCCTGACGCCTCCCGCGCCCTGAAGCTGGCCGCGCTGGCCGCCGGGGCGCTCCTCGCCCGCCGGGCGCTGCGGTCCAGGATCGCCGACTCGCCGCTGTGGCCGCTGCCGGCCCTGGCCGAGCCGGTCTCCGGCCGCTCGCCGCGCCGGCCGCTGTACGGGCGGATCACCCGGCGGGAGGTGATCGCCGAGGGGGTGGTCCGGATCCGGGTGGAGTCCGCCGACCTGCCGGCCTGGCAGCCGGGCGCCCATGTCGACGTGCACCTGCCGTCGGGGCTGATCCGGCAGTACAGCCTCTGCGGGGACCCGGCCGAGGCGGGCGCCTACACCTTCGCCACCCGGCTGGTCGAGGACGGCCGGGGCGGCTCCCGCGAGGTCCACGAACGCCTGGTGGAGGGCGCCGAGCTGGAACTGCGCGTGCCGCGCAACCGCTTCGCGCTGGTCCCGGCCCCGCGGTACGTCTTCCTCGCCGGCGGCATCGGCCTCACCCCGGTCCTGCCGATGCTCCGGGCGCTGGGCCCGGACGCGGACTGGCACCTGTACTACGGCGGCCGCAGCCGCGCCACGATGCCCTTCCTGCCCGAACTGGCCGGGTACGGCGACCGGGTCACGGTCGTCCCCCAGGACGAGGCCGGCCTGCTCGACCTGTCCTTCCTGGCGGACCTGGCGCCCGGCACGGCCGTCTACTGCTGCGGCCCCGAGCCGCTGATGGACGCGGTCGCCGACCTGGTGCCGGCCGGCGACCTCCACCTGGAGCGCTTCGCCCCGGCCGGCGACCCGGTCCCGGGCCGCCCCTTCACCCTCGAACTGCGCGCCTCCGGCCGCACCGTCGAGGTCCCGGCCGACTCGACCACCCTGGCCGCGGTCCGCGCGGCGCTCCCCGACACCCCCTACTCCTGCGAACAGGGCTTCTGCGGCACCTGCAAACACCGCGTCCTGTCCGGCGCCGTCGACCACCGCGACGACCACCTCACCGACGAGGAACGCCAGGACTCCATCCTCCTCTGCGTCTCCCGCGCCGCCGGCGACCACCTGGTACTGGACCTGTAGGGGCGGAACCCGGCCTCCCCGGCCCGGTAGCAGGCTGGTTGGGGATGGGTAGGGTGGGCGGTATGACAAGCGGGGTGCGGCGCAGGATGGGTGTGGAGGAGCGGCGGCAGCAGCTGATCAGCGTGGCGCTGGAGCTGTTCAGCAACCGCTCGCCCGACGACGTGTCGATCGACGAGATCGCCGCCGCCGCGGGGATCTCCCGGCCGTTGGTCTACCACTACTTCCCCGGGAAGCTGAGCCTGTACGAGGCGGCGCTGCGGCGGGCCGCGGACGAGCTGGCGCGGCGGTTCGACGAGCCGATGGAAGGGCCGCTCGGGGCGCGGTTGTTGCGGGTGATGGGCCGGTACTTCCAGTTCGTCGAGGACCACGGGCCGGGCTTCTCGGCGCTGATGCGCGGCGGGCCCGCGGTGGGTTCCAGCCGGACCAACGCCATGATCGACGAGGTGCGGCAGGCCGCGTACGTGCAGATCCTGGCGCACCTGGGCACCTCCGCCCCGCCGGCCCGGCTGGAGCTGGTGGTGCGGTCCTGGGTCTCGCTGGCCGAGTCCACCGCGCTGATCTGGCTGGACGGGCGGCGGATCCCGCGTGCGGAGCTGGAGTTGCAGCTGGTGCACGACTTCGCCGCGCTGGCCGCGGTGAGCGCCGCGTACGACGCGGAGATGGCCGAGGTGCTGGTCCGGATCCTCTCCGACGAGCCGGCCGACGGCCCCTTCGGCGAGCTGGTGGGCCGCCTGGTGGCCCTGGTCCCCCGGGTCGGCGACCCGGTGTCGGCCGCCTCCGCCGCCGCGGACACGGTGCCGGCACCGCGCTGAGGACGGCTCCGCCGCCCATAATGCTCGGGTGATCTTCGACGAGGGGTTGGTCTTCCGGGCCGCGCTGGAAGGCGACGTGCCGGAGTTGGTGCGGCTGTACGACGGGGCCGCGGGGTGGATGCGCGGGCGGGACATCGCCCAGTGGCAGCCCGGGGAGAAGGACGCCGGCCACTTCCTGCGGATCCTGCGGGAGGGCGAGGTCTGGCTGGCCTGTGACGCGGCCGGGGCGGTGTGCGGGGCCTATGAGCTCTGGTGGTCCGACGAGGAGGCCTGGGGCGTGCAGCCGCCGGTCGCCGGGTACGTGCACCGGCTGATGACCGACCGCGGACGGGCCCCGGCGGGCACCGGGCGGCACCTGCTGGCCCACGCCGAGCAGCGGATCGCGGCCGGCGGCCGGGAACTGGCCCGGCTGGACTGCCAGTCGGCCAACCCGCGGCTGGTGGAGTACTACCAGGGCGCCGGGTACACGGTGGTCGGCGAGTTCCCCTCGAAGGTCGGCAAGGACGGCCGGGTCTACGGCGTGACCCTCCTGGAGAAGCGACTGCCGACGACCTGAGACCCGCGGCCCGGCCTCCCGCAGCCCGGCCGGGGACGGCCCCGACGCCGCGGTGGCCGCCCGCCGGGCCCAGTGCCCGCGCAGCCGCCGGTCCGGGCCGCGGCCCCGGTGTCGCAGGTCGGTGCGCCGGCCTCGGTGGTGGCCGAGGTGAAGGCGGCCACCAGCCGTGCGCGGGCCGCGTTCGGCCCGAACGCCCGGGTGGTCTGCTACGCCGCCCACCTCCAGGACATCGGCTGGCAGGGCTGGGCCTGCGGCCGGGACGGTGAGGTGGTCGGCGTCGGCACCACCGGGCAGTCCCGTCGGATGGAGGCGCTGGGCCTCCAGGTCGGCTCCGGGACCGTGAACGCGCAGGCGCACGTGCAGGACTACGGCTGGCTGGGCTGGGTCGGCGGCAACCCCGTGTACGCGGGCACCACCGGCCAGTCGCGGCGGCTGGAGGCGATCCGGATCACGGTCTGACCGCCGGTCGTCCCGCACCGCGTACCCGGTAGCCGTCCGGCACCGGGCACCCGCCGGACGGCGTACCGCCCGCACCACGCACGGATGCCGGGCCCGGTCCTCCCCGACCGGGCCCGGCATCCGCCGTTCGTGCGCCGCCGCGTGGGTCAGCGGCGGGTGAAGACCGCCACCGTGCGGGCGGGGACGGTGAAGGTGCCGGAGTCGGCGGTGGCGTGCTTGACCGTGGGGTCGGCGCCGGCGGCCTGGACCGGGTGAAGGGCGTAGCGGGCGTCCTCGAGGGCCGCGACGTGCTGGCGCTGCTCCTGCGGGGTGGCGTTGAAGACCACGACCAGGCCGCCCAGCCGCATCGTGATCACGCCCGGGGTCTCCTCGGTCCCGGAGAGCGGGAAGGACAGCGCGGACTGCACCTCGGCGGCCGTGGCCAGGCCGAAAGCCGGTTCGGTGGTGCGGATCCGGAGCAGGTCCTGGTAGGCCGCCGAGGCGCCCCGGATCTGCGCGCAGCCCGGTGCCGGTCCGGTCAGCAGCGGCTTGGCGTACTCCCACTTGGCGCGGTTGTCGGCGGCGGGCGGCAGGCCCCGGCCGAAGCCGTTGCCGTCGGCGCAGTCCCAGTGGATCGCGTTGAACCAGTCGCCGCTGTCGAAGGAGTTGCGGTCCAGGGACTTGGAGCGCAGCAGGTCGGAGCCGGCCTGGGAGAGCGCCGGGCCCTGGGAGAGGGCGGCCGTGGCCATCGCCAGGACCTGCATCCGGGCCCGGTCGGCGGCGGTGGTGCCGGCCGGGAGCTTGTAGGCGAGGGCGTCGTAGAGGGATTCGTTGTCGTGGGCGTCGGCGTAGGCCAGGGCGTCGCCGGGGTCGGCGGCGTAGCCGGCCGGGGCGCCGTTGTAGTCGACCTCGGAGCCGGTGACCCGGCGGCCGGTGCTGTCGGTGAAGGCGTAGCCGGCGAGGTTTCCGGTCAGCCCGACCTTGATCAGGTCCTGGTCGTGCAGCAGCCGGGCCTTCTGTTCGGCCGGGGTGCCGTTGCCGGGGGCCGTGTTGGGGTCGGTGTACAGGCCGGAGGCGAAGCCCTGCAGGCGCGGGTCGGCGTCGAAGGGTCCGCCGCCGCGGACCGCGTCGCGGGCCCGGTCGGAGAAGGTCGCGATGCCGGTGCCGGCCATGTTCTTCTGGGTGGCCTGGACGAAGCGGGCGTCGTCCGCCACCTCGCCGAAGTTCCAGCCCTCGCCGTAGAGCACGATCTTCTTGCCGTCCACGCCGTCCTTGGTCGGGGTCAGGGCGTCCAGGGCGGCCCGGACGGCCAGGATGTTGGCCTTGGGGTGGTGGCCCATGAGGTCGAAGCGGAAGCCGTCGACCTTGTACTGCCGGGCCCAGGTGACGACCGAGTCGACGACCAGCTTGCCCATCATGGCGTTCTCGGGCGCGGTGTTGGCGCAGCAGGTGGAGGTGGCCACCGAGCCGTCGGCCAGCAGCCGCTGGTAGTAGCCGGGCACGATCCGGTCGAGGACGGACTTGTCCGACTGCCCGGCCGCGACGGTGTGGTTGTAGACCACGTCCATGACCGTGCGCAGGCCGGCGCCGTTCAGTCCCTGGACCATGCGGCGGAACTCGACGGTGCGGGCGGTGCCTTCGGGGTCACTGGCGTACGAGCCCTCGGGGACGGTGTAGTGCAGCGGGTCGTAGCCCCAGTTGAAGGCGTCCTTGGCGGCGGCCTTGGTGACGCAGTCCTGCTGCTCCTCGGAGTCGGGGGCGTAGACGGACAGGTCGCAGGCGGGCGTGGTGCGGTCGGTGGGCTTCTCGGGGACGGTGCCGAAGTCGAAGGCCGGCAGCAGGTGGACGTAGGAGGTGCCGTGCGCGGCCAGTTCGCGCAGGTGCTTCATGCCGGCCGAGCCGGTGTCGGTGAAGGCGAGGTACTGGCCGGGGTGGGCGGAGGTGCGGTCCGCGATCGAGAAGTCGCGGATGTGCAGCTCCTGGATCTGCGCGTTGCGCAGCGGTACGGCGGCCGGCTTGCGCAGGCCGGTCCAGCCGGCCGGCTTCAGCTTCGGGTCGGCCAGGTCCACGGCGAGGCTGCGGGCCGAGTCGGTGGTCAGGGCGGTGGAGTAGGGGTCGGTGACCAGGTTGGTGACGACCTGCCCGACGGTGGGCGCCCAGACGGTCACGGCGTACCGGTAGGGCTTGCCCTGCCAGGCGGCCGGGCCGGTGGCGGTCCACACCCCGGAGGCGTCCACGCGCTTCATGGGGACGGTACGGCCGGCCAGGTCGAGGGCGACCCGCTGGGCGGTGGGCGCCCAGACGGACAGGCGTACGGAGCCGTCGCGGCCGAAGACCGGGCCGAGGGCGGCGCCCTTCGCGGCCGGGGCGTACAGGTCGTCGAGGACCCCGGCGAGCTGCACGCCGGTGGCGGCGAGCACCGCGCCGTTGACGGCCCGGGCGCTGGCGACCAGTTGGCCGCGCAGGGCCGCCGGGATCCGGTCCCGGTCCCGCTCGTCCACGGAGTACGCGGCATAGGAGGCGAGGTGCGGGAAGCGGGCCCGCTGGGCGTCGGTGAGCCGGGTGCGGTTCAGCCGCAGCCACTGGGCGGTGCCGGTGAGGGCGCCGTGCTCGGCCTTGACCGAACCGTCCGGCGAGGCGAGGAGCTGGACGGAGGCGGCGGTCTCGGGGGCGTTCCAGGCGAGGGTGGTGCGGTCGATCCAGACGGCCTTGGCCTGGCTGAGGTCCAGGGCGGCGGCGGAGCCGGCCGGCTGGGGCAGCAGGTGCTTCTCCTGGCCGGCCAGCAGCCAGGCCTCGGGGCCGGTGGCCTGCAGGTCGAGGGACTGGTCGGCGGGCAGGTCCTTCTGGTCGCCGTTGTGCAGGATGTAGCTGAGCGAGGTGGCGCCGGGGGCCAGCGGCACCTCGTAGACCGCGCCGTACGCGTCGAAGCGGGCGGGGAGCAGCGGCTTGGACCAGTCGGTGGGCGCGGCGGCGCCGGTCCAGGTGTGCAGGCCCCAGCCGTCGTAGTCGCCGGCGGCGCGGCGGTAGTGCAGGACGGCCGTGCCGGGGTCGGGGGCGGGCAGGTCCGGGCGGTCGGTGCGGACCGCCTCCTTGCCCTGTTCGAGCCAGATCTCGCCGCTCTTGGTGACGTCCAGGGTGCGGTCGGCCGCGACGTCCTTGTTGCCGTCCTTGTCGATCACCAGGTAACCGACCGAGGTGGCGCCGGGCTTGAGGCGGACCCAGGCGAAGGCGCCGTAGGCGTCCCGGCCGGTGAAGCCGTGACCGGCCGGCCACGGGGTCGCCTCGCCGTCGGCGAGGTCGCCCCAGGCGTACAGGCGCCAGTCGGTGTAGTCCCCGTCGGGGCGCTTGTAGTGGACGACCGCGTAGTCGCCCTGGGTGGCGGTGGGGACCTCGGCGGGCGGCACCGGGCCGGCGGCCGACTGCGCGAGGGCGCTCGCGGTGCGGCCGTCGGCCGAGACGGCCACGGCCTTGTAGCGCAGGGCGGTGCCCTCGGCGGCGGTGACGTACTGGGTCACCCGGTACGGGGCGTGGTCGGCGGAGCCGAGCACCTGCCAGGGGCCGTCGCCGGTCTGGGCGGCGAAGACGACCCGGTTGCGGGCGCCGCCGGTGACCTCGGCGGAGAGCTCGACGGTGCCGGTGGCGCCGGGCGCCGGGGCCTTGAGGGTGAGGGCGGGGGCGGTGGCGGGGGCCGGCAGCGGGGCGTCGGCCTTGAGGACGACGGAGCCGAGGGCCGGGACCGTGACGGTGACCGTGCCGCCGTCGGCGGTGCGGGCCGCCTCCGAGGTGCCGTACAGCGGGGTGAGGTCGGTGCCCGGGGCGCTGTCGACGGGGATCTGGGCCGTCTTCGGCGCGGTGGCGTTGTTGACGGCGACCAGGTACTCGGTGCCGGTGTAGGCGTCGGTGCGGGTGAAGGCGTAGAGGGAGTCCTGGGAGAGCCGCTCGGTCTGGACGCCGCTGCGCAGCGCCGGGTTGGCCTTGGTCAGCTTCGAGAGGGCGGCGATCTGCCGGTAGAGCGGGTGCTGCGGGTCGTAGGCGTCGCTCGCGTGGGTGCGGTCTGTGCCGAGCTCGTCGTCGTCCAGGTAGTCGGGGGTCTTCGAGGCGAAGAGGGACTGCCGGGCGTCCTTGTCGCCGCCGGCGCCGGTGAAGCCCTGCTCGTCGCCGTAGTAGACGACCGGGTTGCCGCGGGAGAGGAACATCAGCTCGTTGGCGAGCCGGTAGCGGTCCAGCAGTTCCCGCTCGGCGGCGGCGGGGTGGTCCTGCTTCAGGAAGGTGCCGAAACGGCCCATGTCGTGGTTGCCGAGGAAGGTCACCTGCTCGTAGGCGTTGGCCTTGTCGGTGGTGTACCGGTAGTCGTCGGCGAAGACCGAGCCGAGCCGGGCGGCCGGCGCGCCCTGGGATGCGTACGAGCGGATCGCGTCCTGGAGCGGGAAGTCGAGGGTGGCGTCGAGCCGTCCGCGGGTCACGTACGGGGAGGTGATCGCGGTGTCGGCGGAGTAGACCTCGCCGAACATGAAGAAGTCGGGGCGCCCGCGGCGGGCGGCGAAGGCGTCGAGGGCGGTGGCCCACTGCGTCCAGAAGGGCAGGTCGACGTGTTTGACCGTGTCGATCCGGAAGCCGTCCACGCCGAAGTCCGCGACCCACTTCTCGTAGATCTTCTCCATGCCGGAGACGACCTCGGGGCGCTCGGTCCACAGGTCGTCGAGGCCGGAGAAGTCGCCCTGGTCGGAGGACTCGCCGGCGAAGGTGGAGTCGCCCCGGTTGTGGTACATCGACGGGTCGTTGAGCCAGGCCGGGACCTTGAGGTCCTGCTTGCCGGCCGGCACGACGGGGGTGCGCGGGAAGGACGCCGGGCCGGTCTCGGGGAAGGGGTGCTTCCCGTCGGCGTGGTCGGAGTCGTCGAAGGGCTTCCCGTCCTTGGTGAGGTAGGGGAAGGCGCCCTTGGAGAGGTAGCCCGAGGCGTCCGGTGAGTAGCGGATGACGTCGGCGGTGTGGTTGGTGATGACGTCGAAGAAGACCTTCATGCCCTTGCGGTGGGCGGCGCCGATCAGCTTCGTCAGGTCGGCGTTGGTACCGAAGTGCGGGTCGACCTGGGTGAAGTCGGTGATCCAGTAGCCGTGGTAGCCGGCCGACGCGTCCTTGCCGGTGCCCTGCACCGGCTGGTTCTTGAAGATCGGGGCCAGCCAGATGGCCGTGGTGCCCAGGCCCTTGATGTAGTCGAGCCGGTCGGTCAGGCCCTTGAGGTCCCCGCCCTGGTAGAAGCCCTTGTCCGTGGGGTCCAGGCCGGTCTCCAGGCGTCCGCCGGTCAGACCGCCGGCGTCGTTGGCCGGGTCCCCGTTGGCGAAGCGGTCGGGCAGCACGAAGTAGAACTGCTCGCGGGTCAGGTCGTGCCGGGCCGGCTGGGCGGCGAGGCGGGCGTCCGAGGGCGGCGCGGGCGGCGCGGCCGCGGCCGCCGGGAGGGCGGGGGCGAGCGTCGCGGCCAGGGCGGCGGCCAGGGTGCCGGCCGCCGTGCGCAGGACTGGGCGTATCAAGGGTCGGTCTCCTTGAGGTGGTGGTGGGGGCCGCCCGGCAGTGGGGGGAGGTGCGGATGCCGGGCGGCCCCCGCTCGGGGGCGCGGGGTCAGTTGCGCCAGGTGTCGTTGAGCGTGACCTTGCCGGTGGCCGGGACGGTGGCGGTGCGGTTGGCACCGCTCTCCCAGGTGACGTTCCCGGCCGCGTCCTTGCGGACGTACTTGTAGGCGAAGGCGGTGCCGGCCGGCAGCGTGAGGTCGAGCTTCCAGACGGGGTAGGCGGCCGGGTCGAGCTTGAGGGCGGCGGCGGTGTTCCAGTTGCCGAGGGCGGCCTGGTCGCCGGTCACGTAGACGTCCTGGCCCCAGCTGGTGGTGGCGGTGACGTTGAAGGACGCGCCGCCCTGGGAGGCGGGCGGCGGGTTGGTGCCGGTGCAGGTGCGGGCGCCGGTGTGCAGGGCGAGGGCGGTGTCGGCGGCGAGGGTGGCGGTGAACCGCCCGGAGCCGTCGACGGTGACGCTCCGGCCGCTCTGCACGTCGCAGTAGTCGCCGCCGGGCAGGGAGGTCTGGAAGGTGCGGGTGAGCGCGGCGGACTCGTGGTTGATCGCCACGTACGCCCTGTCGCCGCGGCCGAAGGCGATCTGGTTGCCGCCGTTGTCCCACCAGTTCACGACGCCCTGACCGTGGGCCGTGTTGCGGAGGGCGACCATGGAGGCGATCTCGCGCCAGGCGTGCTGGCACTTCCAGCCGTCGCTGTAGCAGGCGTTGACGGTGCCGCCGTTGGGCGGGCCGGCGTCCTTGTCCGTCCACTCGTAGCCGGAGTGCACGTCCGGGGAGCCGTAGGGCCAGGCCAGCATGAAGACGGAGGCGAGGGTGTAGCGGGCGCCGTCCTTGTAGTTGAGGGTGTCGCCGCCGCGCTCGGTGTCGTGGTTGTCGACGAAGACGGCGGCCCGGTCGCTGGGCAGGTAGCCCCAGGCCTCGCCGAAGTTCTTCAGGTACGCCAGCTTCTCGGAGCCGAAGACGCGCTTGAGGTCGCGGGCGTAGCGGAACTCCTGGACGTCGCCGTTGCCGAGGTACTCGCTCGGGGAGACCGCCTCGCCGGCGCCGTAGATGGCCTCCTGCTTCCAGTAGGCGTTCGGGTCGGTCAGGCGGGACTTGATGTTCGCCAGGTCGGCGGCCGGCATGTGCTTGGCCGCGTCGATGCGGAAGCCGTCGACGCCCAGGGACAGCAGGTCGTTGAGGTAGCCGGCGATCCGGCCGCGGACGTACTCCTCACCGGTGTCGAGGTCGGCGAGCTGGACCAGCTCGCAGTTCTGGACGTTGGCCTTGTCCTGGTAGTTGGAGATGGTGGCGCGGCAGTCGTCCATGTCGGAGCCGGAGTAGAGGCCGGGGTAGTCGTACTTCGAGTACGCGCTGCCGCCGGTGCCGGTGCCGCTGCCGGGGCCGGCCATGTGGTTGATGACGGAGTCGGCGACGACCTTCACGCCGGCGGCGTGGCAGGTGTCGACCATCGCCTTGAAGGCGGCCCGGTCGCCGAGCCGGCCGGCGATCTTGTAGCTGACCGGCTGGTACGAGGTCCACCACTGGGGGCCCTGGACGTGCTCCTGGGGCGGGGAGACCTGGACGTAGCCGTAGCCGGCCGGGGCGAGGGTGTCGGTGCAGGCCTTGGCGACGTCCTGGAAGCGCCATTCGAAGAGGACGGCGGTGACGTCCTTGGTGCCGGGCGGGGTGGCCTGCGCCGTGGCCGGGGCCGTCAGGACCGCCGCCGCGGCGATCGTCGCGGCGACGGCGGCTCTTCTGGCGGGGCGTCGGGTCGTGCGGGGCATGGGACCTCCTGGCGGGAGAGGTGGGGATTGCCAGGACCGTAGGGGCGGCCGCAGGGATGTTGCAAGACCTTGCGCAAGAGATTGCAGAATTGTTTCGCGGGCGGGTACGCAGAACCCCGCCCGGCCGGGGCGACAGGCTCCGGCCGAGCGGGGCGAGGGGGGCCCTGCCTACGGGATCAGGGAGCGGGCGGCGCCGGGGCCGTGGAGGCCCGGACCACCAGTTCGGGCTGGAAGACGAACTCGGTGTGGGCGACCGGATGGCCCGCCACGGCCTCCAGCAGGGCGCCGACCGCGGCGGTCGCCATGGCGCGGACCGGCTGGCGGACCGTGGTCAGCGGCGGGTCCGTGAAGGGGATCAGCGGAGAGTCGTCGAAGCCGATCACCGAGACGTCCTCCGGCACCCGCAGGCCGCGCTGCCGGACGGCCCGGATCGCGCCCAGCGCCATCGGGTCGCTGCCGCACACGATGCCCGTGCAGCCCCGGTCCAGCAGCGCCTGGGCCGCCGCGGCCCCGCCCTCGACCGTGAACAGCGTGCGCTGGATGTACGGTTCGGCGTCGGCCACCCCGAACAGCTCGGCCAGCGCCGCCGTGAAGCCCTCCGCCTTGCGGCGCGAGGGGACGTACCGGGTCGGGCCGATCGCCAGCCCCACCCTCCGGTGGCCCAGTTCGGCGAGGTGCCGTACCGCCATGGTCGCGGCGGCCCGGTCGTCCGGGGACACGAAGGGCGCGTTGATCTGCTCGTGGTAGCCGTTGATCAGGACGAACGGCACGCCCCGCGCCGCCAGTTCCCGATAGCGGGACGGGTCGGCGGAGGCGTCCGCGTGCAGCCCGGAGAGGAAGACGATGCCGGTGACCCCGCGGGCCTCCAGCTGCTCGACCAGCTCGTCCTCGGTGGCCCCGCCCGGCGTCTGGGTGCACAGCACCGGCGTGTAGCCGTGCCCGGCCAGCGCCTGCTCGATGACCTGCGCGAAGGCCGGGAAGATCGGGTTGGTCAGCTCCGGGATGAGCAGTCCGACCAGGCCGTTGCTCTTGCGGCGCAGCCGGACCGGCCGCTCGTACCCGAGGACGTCGAGCGCGGCCAGCACCTTGTGCCGGGTGGCCGCGGCCACCCCGGCGCGGCCGTTGAGCACCCGGCTGACGGTGGCCTCGCTGACCTTCGCCTGGGCGGCGATGTCGGCGAGGCGCAGGGTGCCGGGGCCACCCCCGTCGGCCCCGGCCGCACCCCCGCCGTCCCGCGGGACGGGCAGGGTCACTCCTGCCACCACACCGCGCTGTCGGCGGACAGCTCGCCGGCCGCCCCGAGCGGGGTGCTGGCCAGCAGCGGGGTGCCGGTGACCGGGTACGGGACCGGCTCGGCCGTGGTGTTGACGGTGACCACCAGCGAGCCCCGGCGCAGCACCAGCACGCCCTCGGGGGCGTCCAGCCACTCCACCGCGTCGCCCGCGCCCAGGTCCGGGTGGGAGCGGCGCAGCTTCAGCGCGGACCGGTAGAGCTCCAGGGTGGAGGCGGGGTCGCCGGTCTGGGCCTCGACGCTGAGCCCGGCCCAGGAAGCGGGCTGCGGCAGCCAGCTGGGGCCGCCGGCCACCGGGCCGAAGCCGTACGGGGCCTCGGTGCCGGACCACGGGATCGGCACCCGGCAGCCGTCGCGGAAGCCGTCCTGGCCGGCGGCGCGGAAGAAGGACGGGTCCTGGCGGACCTCGTCCGGCAGGTCGGTGACGTCCGGCAGGCCCAGCTCCTCGCCCTGGTAGACGTACGCCGAGCCGGGCAGCGCCAGCATCAGCAGGGTGGCCGCCCGGGCCCGCCGCAGGCCCAGCTCGCGGTCGCCCGGCTCGCGCAGCTGGGTGCCCAGGCCCGGCGGGTTGCCGAAGCGGGTGGCGTGCCGGGTCACGTCGTGGTTGGACAGGACCCAGGTGGTGGGGGCGCCCACCGGCCGCATCGCGGCCAGCGAGCCGTCGATGACCTTCCGCAGCCCGGCCGCGTCCCAGTCGGTGGTCAGGTACTGGAAGTTGAAGGCCTGGTGCATCTCGTCGGGCCGGACGTACCGGGCCGTGCGCTCCACGGTCGGGGTCCAGGCCTCGGCGACCAGGACCCGGTCGCCCTCGTACTCGTCGAGGATCCGGCGCCAGGAGCGGTAGATCTCGTGGACGCCGTCCTGGTCGAAGAAGGGCATGACGTCGTTGCCGAGCAGCTTGAGCTGGTCGTGGCCGCCGATGTCGGGCAGGCCGGGGGCCTTGACCAGGCCGTGGGCCACGTCCACCCGGAAGCCGTCGGCGCCCAGGTCCAGCCAGAAGCGCAGGATGGAGCGGAACTCGTCCTGGACGGCGGGGTGTTCCCAGTTGAAGTCGGGCTGCTCGGGGGCGAACAGGTGCAGGTACCAGTCCCCGTCCGCGGTGCGCGTCCAGGCCGGGCCGCCGAAGATGGACTCCCAGTCGTTGGGCGGCAGTTCGCCGTCCGCGCCCTGGCCGGGACGGAAGTGGAAGCGCTCGCGCAGCCGGGAGCCGGGGCCCTCGCGCAGCGCCTGCTTGAACCACTCGTGCTGGTCGGAGCAGTGGTTGGGGACCAGGTCCACGATGATGCGCAGGCCCAGCGCGTGGGCCTCGCGGATCAGCGCGTCGGCGTCGTGCAGGGTGCCGAACATCGGGTCGATGGCCCGGTAGTCGGCCACGTCGTAGCCCGCGTCGGCCTGCGGGGAGGCGTAGAAGGGGCTGAGCCAGACGGCGTCGACCCCGAGGTCCTTGAGGTAGGGCAGGCGGCTGCGCACGCCCTCGAGGTCGCCCATGCCGTCGCCGTTGCCGTCGGCGAAGCTGCGCGGGTAGACCTGGTAGATCACCGCGTCTCTCCACCAGCCCGTGTGCGTGCCGGTGTTCCGTGCGGCGGGGGCAGCGAGGTGCTGGGTCATGTCGTCCCTGAGGTTTCGGGGTGGGACGGCGCCGCCGGTGGTCGGGGGCGGTGCCGTGCTGGATGTCGTACGCGCGTCGTGCTCTGGTGGGTGGCCCGGGCCGTCCGTACGGGGCCCTGTGCGGGGGCCGCCGTACGGACGGCCGCGGGCCGGCTGCCGGGTCCGGCCGGTGGCGGGGTCAGGTGCCGCGACCGGGACCCGGTCAGCCCTTCGTGGCGCCCGCGGTCATACCTGCCACCAGGTGGCGCTGGGCGAAGAGGAAGAAGACCGCCGCCGGGACCGCGATCAGCACCGAGGCCGCGGTCATCGGGCCCCAGTTGGCCGTGTACTGGGTGACGAAGGTCTGCAGGCCGCCGGCGAGGGTCAAGTGTTCGTCGCCGACCATGAAGGCGGAGGCGTACGCCACCTCGCCCCAGGCGGTGATGAAGGAGTAGAAGGCGGTGACCGCGAGGCCGGGCTTGGCCAGCGGCAGGATCAGCCGCCAGAAGGTCCCGAAGGGGTTGAGGCCGTCGACCCGGCCGGACTCGTCGATCTCGACCGGGATGGTGTCGAAGAAGCCCTTCATCATCCAGGCGCAGAAGGGCACCGCGATGGTGAGGTAGGTGACGATCAGGCCGACCGGCTGGTTGAGCAGCCCGAGCTGGCTCATCAGGTTGTAGAGCGGCACGATCAGGATGGCCATCGGGAACATCTGCGTGATCAGCAGGGTCCACATCAGGGGCCGCATCCCGGGGAACTTGAAGCGGCTGACCGCGTAGCCGGTGGTGGCGGCGATCAGCACGCCGAGCACGGTCGTCACGGCCGCGATCAGCGCGGAGTTGGCGAACCAGGTGAAGAAGGAGGTCTTCTCCACCAGGTAGCGGTAGTTGTCGAGGGTGGTGTCCTTGAACAGGTCCGTGCTGATGGCGTACTTGGCCGGCTTGAGCGAGGTGAGCAGCACCCACAGCACCGGGAAGACGGCGACCAGCGAGGCGACCGCCAGGGTGGCGTGCAGCCCGAAGGAGGCCAGCGGGCTGCGTTCGCCCCGCTTGCGTACGGAGGTGGCCACGGTCACCACACCTCTCCCTGCTTGCGCAGCGAACGCCGGTAGACCAGCGCGAAGATCATGAGGAGGGCGAGGATCAGCACGCCCCAGGTAGCGGAGCCGGCGAAGTCGCGCGGGCTCTCGACGAAGGCCTCGCGGAAGGCCTGCGTCACCAGGATCTCGGTGCTGTCGCCGGGGCCGCCCCGGGTCAGCAGGAAGATCACCGGGAACATGTTGAAGGTCCAGATGGTGGAGAGCAGGACCACCGTCATGCTGACCGTGCGCAGCCCCGGCATGGTGATGTGCCGGAAGCGCTGCCAGGGGCCGGCGCCGTCCATCTCGGCGGCCTCGTACAGCTCGCCGGGGATGGACTGGAGGCCGCCGAGGAGGGCGACCATCATGAAGGGGATGCCCAGCCAGACGTTGACGGTGATGACCGCGACCTTGGCCCAGGTGGGGTCGTCCAGCCAGGGGACGGCCGAGATGCCGCCGCCCTCGAGGATCTTGTTGAGGACGCCGTTGTCGCGGTTGAAGAGGAACCGCCAGGCGAAGACGGAGACGAAGCCCGGCACGGCCCACGGCAGGATGAGCGCCATCCGGTAGGCGCCGCGGCCCCGGAAGGAGCGGTTGAGGAGGTTGGCGAGGCCGAGGCCGAGCGCGAAGGTGATCGACACGCAGGCGACCGTCCACACGACCGTCCAGGTCAGCCGCTGGAGGAACACCGGGTCCTGGAGGACCGCGGTGTAGTTGTCCAGGCCGACGAACTGGTAGGTCGCCTCGATGTGGTTGGCGCCGATCGTGCGGCCGACGTTGCGCTCGTTGGCGTCGGTCAGCGACAGGTAGATGCCGCGGACCAGCGGCCAGCCGATGATCACGCCGAGCACGAGGACCACCGGGGCGACCATCGCCCAGGCGTACCAGTGCGTCGTCACGGCCCGGCGCACGCGCCCGGGTCCCTGGTCAGTCCTGCGGCTGGGGCCGCGGGCGTCGTCGCCCGCGGCCTCCGCCACCGACTGGCTGGTGTGGACAGCCATCTCCGTCGGCCTGCCTTCCTCTACCGTCTACCGTCCGGGGCTCTCGGCTACTTCCAGCCCTTGAGGATCTTGCGGAACTCGGCGCCGGCCGCCTTGGCCGCGTCCTCCGGGCTCGAGGTACCGGTCACCGCCTTGGTGTACTGCACCTGGAGCGGGGCGAACAGGCTGCCGTTCTCCGGGATCCAGGCGCGCTCGACGGCCTTGTCCACGGCGGGCTTGAAGAACTGCACCATCTCGTTGCCCTTGACGTCCGGCTGGTCGTAGGCGGCGGTCCGGGTCGGGAGCAGGCTCAGCTCCTTGGTCGTCTGCACCTGGACCTCCTGGGAGGTCATGTAGTCGACGAAGGCGTGCGCGGCGTCGAGGTTCTTCGAGCCGGCGTAGACGGCCAGGTCGTGGCCGCCCTGCGGGGCGCCCTGACCGGCGGAGCCGGCCGGGACGGCGGCGATGCCCAGGTTGGCCTTGTCCTTGAACTGGTCACCGGCGTAGACGTCGGCCACGGCCCAGGGGCCGTTGATCATCATGGCGGCCTTGCCCGACTTGAAGGCGGTCTCCATGTTGTTCCAGCCGTCGGTGGCGTTGGTGATCGCGGCGCCGGAGGTGACCAGGTCGCGGGCGGCCTTGAAGGCCTTCACGCCGGCCGGGCCGTCGACGGTGACGGTCTTGTTCTTGGCGTCGACCAGGTCGCCGCCCTCGCCGTAGATGAGCGGCAGGAACCAGTAGGAGTCGTCGCCGCGCAGGTACAGGCCGCTCTTGCCGGTCTTCGCCTTGATGGCGGCGGCGGCGGTCTTCAGCTCCTCGAGGGACGTGGGGACCTCGACGCCGGCGTCCTTGAGGATCTTCTTGTTGTAGAAGAGGCCCATGGTGTCGATGACCTGCGGCACGGCGTAGGTGGTGCCGTCGAACTTGCCGCTGGCCGCGGCCTGCGCCAGGAACTCGGAGTCGACCTTCTTGGCGGTCTCGGCGGGCACCTTGTCCAGGTAGCCGAGGGAGGCGAAGTCGGCGACCCAGCCGACGTCGGCGCGGATCACGTCGGGGGCGTCGGAACCGCCGCCGCCGAAGGCGTTCTTGACCTTGTTCTGGGCGTCGCCGTACGGGACGTTGACGTACTTGACGGTCACCTTGGGGTGCTTGGCGGTGAAGCCCTCGGCCAGCTTCTGGAAGACGGCCTTCTCCGAGTCGCCGGAGGTGTCCCACCAGGTGACGGTGCCGGAGAGCTCGCCGCCGGCCTTCTTGTCGTCCCCGCCGTCGTTCTTGTCGCCGCCGCAGGCCGTCGCCGCGAGCGCCAGGGCCGCGACCAGCGCGGTGGCCGCTATGCCACGCCGCATGTGAACTCCTTCAGTGATCCCGACCGCTCCCTCGCGGTGCCGAGTGCCAGGAACGTAACAAGCTTGAAAGGGCTCCGAAAGACCTTGCGGCAATTTTCTGCAAGGAGCGGGGATCGTTACATCGGCGTGTCCTGAAGGTTGCCGCACGTTGCTGTTTGTTCGAGGAGCAACCCCCGCAACCAGGGGGGTGTCGGCCGCGTTGACCCCGATATGACCCAGGAGCTCACCGCCGCCCGCCTTGCAAGCGCTTCCAGCAACCCTGCCGGCGCCGCCCGCGGCTGGTGGCACGACGCCGTCGTCTACCAGGTGTACGTCCGCTCCTTCGCGGACAGCGACGGCGACGGGATCGGGGACCTGCGGGGGGTGCGCTCCCGGCTGCCGCACCTGGCCCGGCTCGGGGTCGACGCGCTCTGGCTCACCCCCTTCTACCTGTCCCCCGGCGCCGACGGCGGGTACGACGTGGCGGACTACCGCACCGTCGACCCGCTCTTCGGGGACCTGGCCGACGTCGAGGAGCTGGTCCGGGCCGCCCACGAGCTGGGGCTGCGGGTGATCGTGGACGTGGTGCCCCACCACACCTCCGACCGGCACCGGTGGTTCCGGGAGGCCCTGGCCTCCCCCGCGGCCCGGGACCGCTACCATTTCCGGCCCGGCCGGGGCGAGGACGGGGCGCTGCCGCCCAACGACTGGGAGTCGGTCTTCGGCGGGCCGGCCTGGAGCCGGGTGCCGGCGGCCGGGGACGGGGCCGACCCCGGGCCGGCGCAGTGGTACCTGCACCTGTTCGCGCCCGAGCAGCCGGACCTCAACTGGGCGCACCCGGAGGTCCGCGAGGAGTTCGAGGCGGTGCTGCGCTTCTGGCTGGACCGGGGCGTGGACGGCTTCCGGATCGACGTGGCGCACGGCATGGTCAAGCCCCCGGAGCTGCCGGACGTGGGCCGCGGCGGGCAGGCCGTGCTCATCGGCAGCGGCCCGCTGCCCTTCTTCGACCAGGACGGGGTGCACGAGATCCACCGCTCCTGGCGGCGGCTGCTCGACTCGTACGACGGCCAGCGGATCGGGGTCGGCGAGGCCTGGGTGCCGACCCCGGAGCGGCTGGCCCGGTACGTCCGGCCCGACGAGCTGCACCAGGCCTTCGACTTCCGCTTCCTGAACTGCCCCTGGGACGCCGCGGCGCTGGAGGAGGTCATCACGCAGTCGCTGGCCGCCACCGCCGCGGTGGGGGCGCCCACGACCTGGGTGCTCTCCAGCCACGACGTGGTCCGGCACCGCACCCGCTACGGCAGCCTGGCCCGGGCCCGGGCGGCCGCGCTGCTGATGCTGGCGCTGCCGGGCTCGGCGTACCTCTACCAAGGGGAGGAGCTGGGGCTGCCGGAGGTGGCCGGGCTGCCGGCCGCGGCCCGGCGGGACCCGGCCTTCCGCCGCCGGCACCCGGCCGGGGCGGTCCCCGGCGAGGGGGCCGCCGCGGCCGACGGGCAGGACGGGCTGCGGGACGGCTGCCGGGTGCCGCTGCCCTGGTCGGGCACCGAGCCGCCGTACGGCTTCGGGCCCGAGGGCAGCTGGCTGCCGCAGCCCGACGACTGGGCCGCGCTGACCGTCGAGGCGCAGACCGGGGACCCGCACTCGACGCTGGAGCTCTACCGGGCGGCCCTCGAACTGCGCCGGGCGCTGCCGGGGCTGGGGGCCGGCACCTTCGCACCGGAGACCGTCGCGCCGGGGACCCCGGCCCCCTGCACACCCGCCCCCGGGACGGCCGACGCCGGGTCCGAGCACCCGGGGATGCGTTGGCTGGCCGCCCCCGAGGGGGTGCTCGCCTTCACCCGGCCCGGGTTCGTCTGCACCGTCAACACCCGCCCCGAGCCGGTGGAACTGCCCGCCCCCGGACGGCCGGTGCTCTCCAGCTCCCCGATCGGCACCGACGGCCGGACAGTCCTGGTGCCCGCGGACTCCTGCACTTGGTGGGCAATCTGACATGCGACCGGTACAGTCCAATCCCATGACCGCGAGGCTTGCCGACATCGCAGCCCAGGCGGGGGTCAGCGAAGCCACAGTCAGCCGCGTGCTCAACGGCAAGCCCGGTGTGGCCGCGGGCACCCGCGAATCCGTGCTGGCCGCGCTCGACGTGCTCGGGTACGAACGCCCGGTGCGGCTGCGCCAGCGCAGCGCGGGCCTGGTCGGCCTGATAACCCCCGAGCTGGACAACCCGATCTTCCCGGCGCTGGCCCAGGTCATCGGGCAGGCGCTGACCCGCCAGGGCTACACGCCGGTACTCGCCACCCAGACGCCGGGCGGCTCCACGGAGGACGAGCTCACCGAGATGCTGGTGGACCGCGGGGTCTCCGGCATCATCTTCGTCTCCGGACTGCACGCCGACACCACCGCGGACACCGCGCGCTACGACCAACTGCGCGGCCAGGGCGTGCCGTTCGTCCTCATCAACGGCTTCTCCCCCAAGGTGCAGGCGCCCTTCGTCTCGCCCGACGACCGGGCCGCGATGCAGCTGGCGGTCACCCACCTCAGCGCGCTGGGCCACACCCGGATCGGGCTGGCGGTCGGCCCGAAGCGGTTCGTGCCGGTGCTGCGCAAGATCGAGGGCTTCGTCGCCGGCATGCAGGAGCGGCTGGGGCTCGGTGCCGAGGAGGCGGACGAGCTGGTCCAGCACTCCCTGTACACGCTGGAGGGCGGGCAGGCCGCGGCCACCGCGCTGATCGGCCGGGGCTGCACCGCGATCATCTGCGCCAGCGACATGATGGCGCTGGGTGCCATCCGGGCCGCCCGGCAGCAGGGGCTGCGGGTCCCGCAGGACGTCTCGGTGGTCGGTTTCGACGACTCCCCGCTCATAGCGTTCACCGATCCGCCGCTGACCACCATCCGGCAGCCCGTGCAGGCCATGGGCCAGGCGGCGGTGCGCACGCTCCTGGAGGAGATCGCGGGCACCCCGGCGCCGCACACCGAGTTCGTCTTCATGCCCGAGCTGGTGGTCCGCGGCTCCACGGCCTCCGGGCCTGGTCGGGGCTAGGGGACGGGCCGGGGTCGGGGCCGTTCTGGAGGGGGGCGTACGAGTCCTCCACGAGGCGGACCCGATGCGGGCAAGACCGTCCGGAGGGATGATCGGAGGGTCGGACGCATCTGGCAGACTCTTTCCCTATGGGTGAAGCGAGCGTGAAGGCACTGGAAACCCGGACGGATGTCTCGTCACCCCCCGTGAGCGAGGACCGGACGGGGCACAGCCGCGGCCTGGTGCAGCGGCTGCGGGCCCCGCGACGCCCCCAGCTGTGGTTCGAGGTCCTGCTGATCGGCATCAGCTACTGGACGTACTCGCTGATCCGCAACGCCGTCCCCGAGCAGAAGGCGGCGGCCCTGGCCAACGCCGACTGGCTGTGGCGGCTGGAGCACCACCTCGGCATCGCCGTGGAGAAGAGCGTCAACCACGCGGTCAACGGCGTCACGTGGCTGATCGTGGGGATGAACTACTACTACGCCACGCTCCACTTCGTCGTGACCATCGGCGTCCTGGTGTGGCTCTACCGCAGCCATCCCGGCCGGTACGCCGCCACCCGCCTGGTGCTCTTCGCGACCACCGGCGTCGCCCTGGTCGGCTACTACTTCTACCCGCTGGCCCCGCCCCGCCTGATGAACGGCGGCGGCTTCATCGACACGGTGCTGGTGCACCACACCTGGGGCTCGATGGCCTCGGGGAACTTCAAACACGTGTCGAACCAGTACGCCGCGATGCCGTCCATGCACATCGGGTGGTCGCTGTGGTGCGGGCTGACGATCTTCGCGCTGGCCCGGGCGCCCTGGGCCAAGATCCTGGGCCTGCTCTACCCGACCGCCACGCTCGTCGTCATCGTGGCCACCGCCAACCACTTCTGGCTGGACGCGGTGGGCGGCATAGCCTGCCTCGCCTTCGGCTTCGGCGTCTCGCGCCTCTGGTACGGCTCGCTGCCGTACCGGCTGCCGAGGCAGCCCCGGGCCGATGCGCCCGCGCCGCTGGCGAACGCGCTGCTGAACCGTATCCGCCGCTGAGGCGGGGCCCCAGGGGGCCCGTACGTGACCGAGGGCGGTCCGGCCCGGAAGCCGGACCGCCCTCGCGCGTGTCCGGCCCGGTCAGGCGGTCTCGGCCGGCCGGTGGTGCAGCTCCTCCAGGAGGACCAGGTCCTCGGGGGTGAGCCGCAGGGCGCCGGCCGCGACGTTGGCCGCCAGGTGGTCCGGGTCGCCGGTGCCGGGGATGGCCAGCACGTGCGGGCCCCGGTGCAGGGTCCAGGCGAGCCGGACCTGCGCGGTGCTCGCGCCGTGGGCCTCGGCGACCGCGCGGATCTCCGGGGCGTCCACGGCCGCGGCCCCGGCCTGGCCCCGGCGGGCGGCGATCGCGTAGAAGGGCACGAAGGCGACGCCCTGCTCGCCGCAGGTGCGGACGAAGGCGTCCTGGTCGGGGCGCATGGCGATGCCGTACGGGTTCTGCACGCAGACCACCGGCGCGATGGCCCGGGCCTCGGCGAACTGCTCGGGGGTGACGTTGGAGACGCCCAGGTGCCGGATCAGACCGGCCTCGCGCAGCTCGGCCAGTGCACCGAAGCGCTCGGCGACCGAGGCGGTGCCCAGCACCCGGAGGTTGACCACGTCCAGGTGGTCCCGGCCCAGCTGGCGCAGGTTCTCCTCGACCTGGGCGCGCAGCTCGGCGCCGGTGGCGGCGTGCGGCTGCCACTCCCCCGCCCGGTCCCGGGAGGGGCCGACCTTGGTGGCGATGACCAGGTCGTCGGGGTAGGGCGCCAGGGCCCGGTTGATCAGCTCGTTCGCCGAGCGCAGCGGCGAGAAGTAGAAGGCCGCGGTGTCGATGTGGTTGACGCCCAGCTCGACCGCCCGGCGCAGGACGGCGACGGCGCCGTCCCGGTCGGCGGGGATGGCGTCCGGGATCAGCGCCTCGCCCTTCTGGGGCAGGCGCATGGCGCCGAAGCCGATCCGGTTGACGGTCAGCTCACCGCCGAGCTTCCAGGTGCCGGCGGCGTCGGCGGTGACGGGGCCGGTGCTCTTCTCGGTGCCGGCGTCTATGAGCGTGCCGGTCTCGGTCGTCGTGGTCCGGGGTGTGATCATCCGCGGATGATCACAGATCGCGCGCGGGATCGCCAACGAATAGGCGCTACTCCGGTACGAGCACCACGGCCGTGCCGTAGGCGCACACCTCCGTGCCCACGTCGGCCGCGTCGGTGACGTCGAACCGCATCATCAGCACCGCGTTGGCCCCGCGGGCCTGGGCGTGCTCGATCAGCCGCTCCATCGCCTGGTTGCGGGTCTCCACCAGGGTCTTGGTGAGCCCCTTGAGCTCGCCGCCCAGCATGGACTTGAGCCCCGCGCCGATCTGGCTGCCGAGGTGGCGGGAGCGGACGGTGAGCCCGAAGACCTCACCGATCACCTGCTGCACCCGGTGCCCCGGCACGTCGTTCGTGGTCACCACCAGCACCCCGGCCTGTCCGCCGGGCCCGCCGCCGTAGTCGTCGATTCCCATCCCCCCACGGTGCCGCCCGGCCGGGCGGCCCGCATGCGGGGAAGGGCCGTAAGGGGGTGCCGACTACGGCCGGTCCGCCGGTTCGGCGACCGCCGGCCGCCACGGCTGGGCCCGGCCGCTGCGGCCGCCGGCCGGGTACGTGGTCCAGTGCAGCTCGGCGTCCAGCCCCACCACCGCCAGGCTGATCGCCCCCGAGCTCTCGGCGGCCCCGGCCGGGGCGCCCGCGAACAGCACCTCCGACTCGGTCCAGGCCGGCGGCGCGCCCCGGGGGGCCACTCCGACCGTGCCGGTGTCGGCCCGGCCGGCCAGCAGGCGGCCCGCCGCGCCCACCGCTCCGTACCCGGCGTTCGCCCCCGCGTCCAGCGCCGGCGAGACCAGCGGCCGCACCGCGCCCGGCGCCAGGAGGACGGTGCGCACCGCCCCGGAGTCGGGCTTGCGGTAGAGGAGCCGTACCGCCCGGCCCTCGGGCAGCACCGAGAGCGGCAGGGTGGTGGCCGGCAGTCCGGTCGGGAAGGGGCCGGTCAGCGGCCCGTCGGGGGTGCGCTGGTACCAGGCGAGGACCGAGCGGGAGGTGGCCGCGACCACGTACCGGCGCCCGCCGGAGTCCTTGGCCGCGACCGGGTCGCTCTGGAGGTCGGCGCCGCCGAGCGCGCGCCACCGGCTCCAGGTCCCCTCGGGAAGCTGTTCGCGCACCCGCAGGGTGCGGCGGGAGTCCCGGACGTACACCGCCATCCGGCCGCTGCCGTCGAGGACCACCGGGGCCGGGGCGCTGATCGCCGAGGTTCCGCGGGCGTCGGAGGTCTCGGGGGTGCCGAGCGACTGCCAGGGGCCGAAGGCGCCGCCGGGCCCGGTCTGCTCGGTGAGGACCACCTCGCGCCGGTAGTCCGCGGGGCGGGGGCCCAGGGTGGTGCGGACGCCGTAGACGGCGAGCCGGCCGCCGGGCAGCCGGACGGCCTGGGCGCCGGGGTCCAGACCCGCGCCGGGCAGCAGCTCCGGGCCGGTCCAGCGGCCGCGGGCGCCGGTGCGGTGCCAGACGCCCAGCTGCCCGTCGAGCACCGCGAAGGCGTACAGGTCCCCGCCGGAGCCCTCGACCAGCCAGGAGGTGGACTCGCCCCGGGTGTAGCGCTGGCTCTGCACCCAGTTGTTGCCGGTGGGCCGGCCCGCGACCTTGCGGTCGCCGCAGCCCGCCGGGCTGTCGCAGTAGTCCTGGTGGTCGGTCCAGGAGTACGTCTTGAGTATCCGCAGCTTGGCGCCGGTGGTGCCGGGGTCCAGGACGTGCGGCAGGGAGCTGTTCAGGTAGCCCAGGTAGTTCTGGACGGTGAAGTGGGGCCGGTTCTTGTACTGCGCGTAGCGGGCGGCCGCGGCCTGCGCGAAGCGCGCACCGTACATGTGGTCCTGGTGGTCGGTGAGCTTGCCGCTGCGCAGGGACCGCCCGGGGGTGGGGTCCTGGATGCGTATCGTCGTGGGCCGGTAGCGCTCCATGAGCCCGGCGACGGTGCGTATCACCTGCTCCTTGGTGTACGCGTAGGGCGCCTTGACCGGGCTGCCCGAGGAGAGCACCGAGCCCAGCCGGGCTATTCGCCCGTCCCACAGGCCGCGCAGGCTCACCGGCCGGTCGGCGTTGATGTTGCGGGCCTCCTGGAGCTGCAGCCAGACCAGGTTGACCTGCGGGCGGGCGACCAGGACGTCGACCTCGGCGCGGCCGCCGCCGGCGGTGTTCACGACGGTGCGCCGCCAAGGGCTGCTGCGGTCGCCGGTGGCCATCTGGGCGTAGGCGGCGCGGATGCCGTTCTGCCGGGCCTCGGCGTAGCCGGCGCGGTCGGCGCGCGGCCGGGGGTCCTTGAAGCGGGGGCCGGTGGCGGCGTTGACGCCGTCGGACTCGCCGGAGGTGAGGTAGGCGGTGGTCGCCCCGTGGCCGGAGCTGAGCGAGCGGCTCAGGTCCGGGTTCATGAAGAAGAGGTCGTCGTCGGGGTGGGCGACGATCTGCAGGACCGACCCTCCCAGCAGCCGGTTGGGCGCCACCGCGGGCTGCGGCCGGTCCAGCGCCGTCACCGGGCCGCCGTCCATGACGGAGGCCACCCCGGCACCGCTCGCGGCGAGCACGGTGAGGAGGGCGGCGGTGCGGACCACGCGGCGTCGGGTGCTGCGGGCAGGGGGCATGTGCGTACGCCTCGGGTCGTGCGGGAGGGAGCCGCGCGCGCGGGCTCCATGGCAGTCAGTCAGATGGGCAACCGGGGGACTCGGTTTCACCGGCGCGGCGGATTCGCCAGAATAGGTGACGAACGGCCGAAAAGCCGATCTGGCGTTCGGTCAGCAGCACGTCCGTGCGGGGCCGTCGGGACGGCCTCCCGCCGGGTGCGGCGCGGGCGGCACACGGGTCCCGGGCCGGGCCGGCCGCCGCGGGCGGCCCCGCCCGACGTGACCAACCGCACTGCTCCGGCTCCCCCTGCGACTACGCTCGGAACCCGGATCCGGCAGGGCAGGCCGGAGCGGACGCCAGGAAGCGGAGGCGGCGGGATGACGGTCCCCGGACGCAGGAGCAGTACGTTCAGCCGGCTGCTGCGGCACGGATTCACCGACCCCTCGGCCGCCGGGCGTCTCTTGGACGCCCCGGAGCTGGCCGCGGTACGCACCGATCCGGTGCTGCTCGACGCGCTGGGTGCGGTCGCCGACCCGGATCTTGCCCTACTGGGGCTGGTGCGCCTCGCGGAGGCCCAGGATGCGGACGGCCGGGCCGCCCTGCTGACCACGCTGCTGGCCGCCAAGCCGCTGCGGGACCGGCTGCTGGGGGTG
This sequence comes from Streptomyces sp. NPDC089919, assembly GCF_040684615.1. Classification (NCBI taxonomy): domain Bacteria; kingdom Bacillati; phylum Actinomycetota; class Actinomycetes; order Kitasatosporales; family Streptomycetaceae; genus Streptomyces; species Streptomyces sp. NPDC089919. The sequence continues at coordinate 49,258 of NZ_JBFBGK010000019.1, read as the reverse complement.
CTGGGCGCCTCCGAGGCGCTGGCCGACCACCTCGCCCGGCACCCGCAGGACTGGCAGGCCCTGGTCACCTACGAGGCGGCGGACCTGCACCCGGGGCTGGCGGAGTTCGAGGCGGGGCTGGCCGGGGCGGCGGACCCGGTCGCGCTGCGGGTGGCGTACCGGCGCTGCCTGCTGTCGATCGCGGCCCGGGACGTGTGCGGGACCACCGACGTGGCGCAGACCGCGGCCGAGCTGGCCGACCTGGCCACGGCCACGCTGCGGGCGGCGCTGCGGATCGCCTCGGCCGCCGAGCCCGCGGACGCGGCCCAGTGCCGGCTCGCGGTGATCGCCATGGGCAAGTGCGGCGGCCACGAGCTGAACTACGTCTCGGACGTGGACGTGATCTTCGTGGCGGAGGGGGTGGAGGGGGCCGACGAGGCCAAGGCGCTCCAGGCCGCCACGAGGCTCGCCGCACATCTGATGCGGATCTGCTCGGACACCACCGTCGAGGGCACGATCTGGCCGGTGGACGCGAACCTGCGGCCCGAGGGGCGCAACGGCCCGCTGGTGCGCACCCTCTCCTCCCACCTGGCGTACTACCAGCGGTGGGCGAAGACCTGGGAGTTCCAGGCGCTGCTGAAGGCGCGGGCGGTGGCCGGGGACGCCGAGCTGGGCGAAGCGTACATTTCGGCCATAACGCCTCTGGTGTGGCAGGCGGCCGAGCGGGACAACTTCGTCCCCGACGTGCAGCAGATGCGCCGCCGGGTGGTCGACAACATCCCCGCCGCCGAGGTGCACCGCGAGCTCAAGCTGGGCCCCGGCGGACTGCGGGACGTGGAGTTCGCCGTCCAGCTGCTCCAGCTCGTGCACGGCCGCAGCGACGCCGCCCTGCGCTCCCCCACCACCCTCGACGCGCTCCAGGCGCTGGCCGCCGCGGGATACGTCGGGCGGGCGGACGCGGCGCAGCTGGGCGACGCGTACCGGTTCCTGCGGGCGATGGAGCACCGCATCCAGCTCTACCGGCTGCGCCGCACCCACCTGGTCCCCGAGGACGAGGCCGACCTGCGCCGCCTGGGCCGGTCGCTGGGGCTGCGCACCGAGCCGGTGGCCGAGCTGAACAAGGCCTGGCGGCGGCACGCCTCGGTGGTGCGCCGGCTGCACGAGAAGCTGTTCTACCGCCCGCTGCTGGACGCGGTCGCCCAGCTAGCCCCCGGCGAGATCCGGCTCAGCCCGGCCGCGGCGGGCGAGCGGCTGGTGGCCCTCGGGTACGCCGACCCGGCCGCGGCCCTGCGCCACCTGGAGGCGCTGGCCTCGGGCGTGACCCGCAAGGCCGCGATCCAGCGGACCCTGCTGCCGGTGCTGCTGGGCTGGTTCGCCGACTCGGCCGACCCGGACGCGGGGCTGCTGGGCTTCCGCAAGGTCTCCGACGCCCTCGGCAAGACGCCCTGGTACCTGCGGCTGCTGCGGGACGAGGGCGCCGCCGCCGAGAACCTCGCCCGGGTGCTGTCCGCCGGCCGGCTCGCCCCGGACCTGCTGCTGCGCGCGCCCGAGGCGGTGGCCCTGCTGGGCGACCCGGAGGGGCTGAAGCCGCGCGGCCGGGAGGCGCTGGAACAGGAGGTGCTGGCCGCCGTGGGCCGGGCCGACGACGCCGAGACCGCGGTGGCCGTGGTCCGCGGGGTGCGCCGCCGGGAGCTGTTCCGTACCGCCGCGGCGGACATCATCGACTCCTACGGCACCGAGGACAACCCGGTCGAGGAGGACCACGGCGCCCTGGTCGACCGGGTCGGCGACGCGGTCTCCGACTTCACCGCCGCCACCCTGGGCGGCGCGCTGCGGGCGGCGGTCCGCGCCCAGTGGGGCGACGAGCTGCCCACCCGCTTCGCGGTGATCGGCATGGGCCGCTTCGGCGGGCACGAGCTGGCGTACGGCTCGGACGCGGACGTCCTCTTCGTCCACGAGCCGCGCGAGGGGGTGGACGAGCAGGAGGCCGCCAAGGCCGCGCAGGCCGTGATCGCGGAGATGCGCCGGCTGCTCCAGCTGCCCACCGCCGACCCGCCCCTCCTCATCGACGCCGACCTGCGGCCGGAGGGCCGCAGCGGGCCGCTGGTGCGCACCCTGGGCTCGTACGCGGCGTACTACCGGCGCTGGTCCCTGGTCTGGGAGAGCCAGGCGCTGCTGCGGGCCGAGCCGGTGGCGGGCGACCGGGAGCTCGGCGGCCGCTTCATCGAGCTGATCGACCCGCTGCGCTACCCGGTGGAGGGGCTGCACGAGGACGACGTCCGCGAGATCCGCCGCCTCAAGGCCCGGATGGAGTCCGAGCGGATGCCCCGGGGCGCCGACCCGACCCTGCACACGAAGCTGGGCCGGGGCGGGCTGAGCGACGTGGAGTGGACGGTCCAGCTCCTCCAGATGCAGCACGGCTGGGCCGAGCCGGGCCTGCGCACCACCCGCACCCGCCGCGCCCTCGCCGCCGCCCACGCGGCCGGCCTGCTGCCCACCGAGGAGGCCCAGATCCTCGACGAGGCCTGGGTCCTGGCCACCCGCGTCCGCAACGCCGTCATGCTGGTCCGCGGCCGCGCCGGCGACACCTTCCCCTCCGACGCCCGCGAGGTCGCCGCCGTCGCCCGCTACCTCGGCTACCCCGAAGGCCGAGCCGGCGAAATGATCGACGACTACCGCCGAGTAACCCGCCGAGCCCGCGCCGTCGTCGAGGAACGCTTCTACGGGGGGTGAGGGGGGGTGGGGGGACGGGCGGAGTCGTTCGATCTTGAGAAGCTGACGGACTTCGACTTCGAGGCGGTCTGCAAGGACCTCTTCGAGGCGGAGTTCGGGCACCCGTTGGAGATCTTCGCGGCGGGCCCCGACGGGGGTGTGGACCTGCGGTACCTGAAGGGCGACGGCCCGGCGCTGGTGATCCAGTGCAAGTACTGGGCGACGTCGGGCGGGGCGGCACTGATCAGACACGTGCGCACGACGGAGGCCCCGAAGGTGGCCCGCCTCTCCCCGGGGCGGTACGTCCTGGCCACCTCGGTGGACCTGACGCCGGCCAGGAAGGACGAGCTCTACGGGCTCCTGCGGCCGTACGCGCTCTCGCCGGGCGACGTCTACGGCCGGCGAGAGCTCGACGCCCTGTTACGCAAGCACGAGCACGTGGTCCGGCGGCACCTGCGGCTCTGGCTCACCAGCGCCTCGGTCCTGAGCGCCCTGCTCTCCCAGCGCATCGCCACCCGCTCCCAGGCCCTCCTGGACCGGGTCGCCGAGACCCTGCGGACGTACGCGGAGACCGGCAGCAGGGACCGGGCGGTGGGCGTCCTCGAGGACCGCCGCGTCTGCGTGGTGGCGGGTGCCCCCGGCGTCGGCAAGACCACCCTCGCCCACGTCCTGTGCGCGCAGTACGCGAGCCAGGGGTACGAGGTCGTGGAGATCTCGCAGGACGCGGACGAGGCCAACTCCCTCTGGGACGAGGGCCGGCCGCAGCTCTTCCACTACGACGACTTCCTCGGCCAGACCACCCTCGGCGAGAAGCTGGGCAAGAACGAGGACGCCCGGCTGCTGTCCCTGATGGACCGGGTCTCCCGCTCCCCGGGCAAACGCTTCCTCCTGACCACCCGCGAGTACATCCTCGCCCAGGCGAAACAGCGCTACGAACGCCTGGACCAGCAGCGCTTCGACCCGCTGACCTGCGTCCTGGACATCGGCGAGTACACCTACCGCGCCCGCGCCTCGATCCTCTACAACCACCTTGCGGCCGCCGCCCTCCCGGACGCCGAGAAGTCCCCCTTCGCCGACCGCACCGTCTACGAACCGATCGTCCGCCACCCCAACTTCAACCCCCGGGTCATCGCCGCCACCATCGCGGAGCGTGCCGCCTTCGGCTCCGCGGCCCCCGGCCTCGCCCGCGAGCTGGCGGACAACCTGGACGACCCCAGCCGCGTCTGGCACCACATCGTCACCCACCAGCTGAGCGCATCCGACGTGGCGCTGCTACGGCTGGCGTTCACCTTCACGAAGCCGGTCCGGCACGAGACGCTGCTCGCACAGTGGACGGCCGCGGGCCGCCCGTCCCGGTCCTTCCGCACGTCCCTGGCGATCCTGGACGGCACGCTCCTGCGCACCCGCCGCACCCCCGAGGGCGTCTCCATCGAGCTCCACAACCCCTCGATCCGCGACTACCTCAGGGATGCCGTCGCCGCCGACCCGGACGAGATCGCCTCGCTCCTCTCGTGCATCCGGCTCTACGAGCAGTTCAGAACCCTCTCCGCGATGCTGACCGCGCGCAACGGCGAGCAGCTGGCCGGACTCCTGACCCGGCACGCGGACGTCCTCACGATCGCCGCCCGCGCGGCGATCCGCCAGGGGCAGGAACCAGCCCTGCACCGGGCCCTGTTCTTCATCGAGTTCGGCGAACGGCTCTCCGTCCCGCCCCTCAGTGAACTGGGCTGGCAGATCGCACTCGACCGCCGGTACGCGCGCGACTGGTACGACGCCGACTGCGTCGTGGCCCTCGTGAAGCGCATGTCATCGGCCGAGGAGGGCTCGCTGCGGCGGGCCTTCCTGCCCGAGATGGTCGAGCAGGTGATCACCGAGGTCTGCGAGGACCTGTCCGACTGGGACTTCCTGCGCTCGGCATGGATGGTCCTCCAACAACTGGCCGAGATCGCCCCGGAAACCCGGGCGCCCCTGGCCGCCGACGAGGTCGACCGGCGCACGGACGACTACGCACGGCAGGCCGTCGCAAGCTGGGCGGACCCCGATGCCTTCCGGCGCCACGACCTCGCCGAGATGCGGGACATCATCGACTACTGCTGGACGCTGGAGATCGTCAGCGAGGAGACGTGGCGGGCGGCGGAGATCGAGGTACATCTGGCGGAGGAGCAGCGCCACGGCGAAGCCACCCAGGCGCACCGCACCCGCCCCACCCCCGCACCGTCCCCCCATCAGCCTTTCCCGACCCCAGCCGAAATCGCAGCCGTGGCCACCATGATGAGCACCCTGCCCCGGCCGGAGGCCGAGCCGGACTAACTGCTCTGCAGCGGGAACCCCTCGAACCCGTCCTCGGTCTGGTAGACCAGGGCGATCTTCTGAGCGGCGAGCAGGTCCTTCACATCAGCCGTCGGTTCTTCCGGCAGCAGCACCGCAACCCGCAGCTTCTCCGCCTTCTTGAGATGCCGGCGGTAGTCCGCCAGCTGCCCGATCGCCATGCGCACGTTGCTGCGGGTGGTCTGCCCCTTGGCTTCGTACAGCACGTGGTCGGTCTCGTCGTACACGTCTGGCGTGAGGGCGGCCGCCTCCCCCTCGATGGTGATCTGGAAGGTCTTGAAGGAGTGGCCGGCCTCTTCGAGGTGGGACTCGAAGGCCTTGACCAGCTGGCCTTCGCGGCGGATCACCTTGCGGGTGCCACCGACGATGTTCGCAACCGTCTCCGGGGTGCTGTGCTGCTCGGTCTTCTTGGCCTTGGCGCCCGTCTGGGTCGGCAGCTTCGCCAGCTGCTGCTCCAGGGAGAGTTCGATGACGGTCGTGTGCGTGGCGGGCTTCGTCGCGTCCTGAGGAAGCAGCGCCAGCTCTGAGCCTTCAGCGGCGCGGAAGCGGAAGACGATGATGCGGCGCGTTTCCAGGCCGTCCCCCACCGGGACCCAACGGTCCTGGTAGGGCTCTACCGGATCGAGTACTACCTGACCGATGTAGCGCTGCCGGGTTTCCTGCGTCCCCGGTACCCGGCCGTGCGCGACGAACAGGTGGATCGGGTGGCCGTTCGTCACCGTGTCGAGCAGCGTCTTGTTGCCCCGGATGAACTCCTGATCACCCACCGGTCCCGCCCCGGTGTACAGGTACAAGGTCCCGAACTCGTCGTCCTCGGCCTGTCCGTCGAAGGTGTAGCCGAACTTCTCGCCGACGGCCGGATCGGAGTAGACGAACACCATCTGCGAGGTCTTGGAGGGAACGATCCCGCTGTAGAGCGAACCGCCGTACGCCTCGGCGACCGCCTTGCGCGTGGTGATCACACCGGGAACAAGATCAAGAGTCGTCATGCGGCGAAGATAACCGGCCCCGCTGACAACCACCCGGCCGATACCCGATTTCACGCCAGCAACGAGCCCGGGCCGGCGGGTGGCGGCCGGCCCGGGAGCGGTGGAACGGTTACAGGACCGGGAGGTTCTTTCGCAGCTCGAAGGCGGTTACCTCGGAGCGGTATTCCTCCCATTCCTGCTTCTTGTTGCGGAGGAAGAAGTCGAAGACGTGTTCGCCGAGGGTTTCGGCTACCAGTTCGCTGCGTTCCATGAGGGAGATGGCTTCGCCGAGGTTCTGGGGGAGGGGTTCGATGCCCATGGCGCGGCGTTCGGCGTCGGAGAGGGCCCAGACGTCGTCGTCGGCGCCCGGGGGGAGTTCGTAGCCCTCTTCGATGCCCTTGAGGCCGGCGGCCAGGAGGACGGCGTACGTCAGGTAGGGGTTGGCGCCCGAATCGATGGAGCGGACCTCGATGCGCGCCGAGCCGGTCTTGCCCGGCTTGTACATCGGGACGCGGATCAGGGCCGAGCGGTTGTTGTGGCCCCAGCAGATGTAGGAGGGGGCCTCGCCGCCGGAGCCGGCGGTGCGGGAGGAGCCGCCCCAGATGCGCTTGTAGGAGTTGACCCACTGGTTGGTGACCGCGGCCGTCTCCGCGGCGTGCTTGAGCAGGCCCGCGATGAAGGACCGGCCGACCTTGGAGAGCTGGTACTCGGCGCCGGACTCGTAGAAGGCGTTGCGGTCGCCCTCGAAGAGGGAGAGGTGGGTGTGCATGCCCGAGCCCGGGTACTCCGAGAACGGCTTCGGCATGAAGGTGGCCTGGACGCCCTGCTCCAGCGCGACCTGCTTCATGACCAGGCGGAAGGTCATGATGTTGTCGGCCGTGGAGAGCGCGTCCGCGTACCGCAGGTCGATCTCCTGCTGGCCCGGGGCGCCCTCGTGGTGGCTGAACTCGACCGAGATGCCCATCGATTCGAGCATGGTGATCGCCTGGCGGCGGAAGTCCATGCCGACGTTCTGCGGGGTGTGGTCGAAGTAGCCGGAGTTGTCGGCGGGCACCGGGCGGGTGCCGTCCAGCGGCTTGTCCTTCAGCAGGAAGAACTCGATCTCGGGGTGGGTGTAGAAGGTGAAGCCCAGGTCGGAGGTCTTGGCGAGGATCCGCTTGAGGACGAAGCGCGGGTCGGCGAAGGAGGGCGAGCCGTCGGGCATCAGGATGTCGCAGAACATCCGGGCCGTCCCGGGGGCCTCCGCGCGCCACGGCAGTATCTGGAAGGTCCCCGGATCCGGCTTGGCGATCATGTCGGACTCGTAGACGCGGGCGAAGCCCTCGATCGCGGAGCCGTCGAAGCCGATGCCCTCGTCAAAGGCCTGTTCGAGTTCGGCGGGCGCGACGGCGACCGACTTCAGGAAGCCGAGCACGTCGGTGAACCACAGGCGCACGAAGCGGATGTCGCGCTCCTCGAGCGTCCGGAGGACGAATTCCTGCTGCTTGTCCATGCCTTCATCCTCGCAGTTCAGACGGCCTGTGCACCACCAGCCGGGCGTCGGTGAGCCGACCCAGTATCGCGACCCGCGGTTTCCGCCACATTACGGGCCCCGCATGAGCTGTGACACCCCCGCTCTGACCGTGGAGCCGTCATGAGCATTACCATCTGCGCCCATGGGGGGCGGGCAGGACACCGGGCAGGGGCGCGACACGCGTCCCGTCGCGCTGCTGTGCGCCCTCGGCACCCTGCTGGCGGCCCTTTTCCTGTGTGCCGCGGCCGGCTCGGGCGCGGCACCCGGGGCCGGGTACGGGACCGCGGAGGCACCCGGGGTGCAGACCGCGGCCGCCGTGCACCACCCGCACAGCCGGGCCGCGATGCAGGCCGCCTACCTGTGCCCGTACGAGCTGCCCGGCTGCTCGCCGTTCTCGCACCTCACGCCGGGGGTGCTCACCACTCCCCCGCCGGTCGCGCCGCTGCCGGCGCTGCCCGTACCGGCCGCCGGCCCGGCCCGCCGCCCGGGGCCCCGGCTGCCGGCCGGGCCGCCCGCCCGGGCCCCCGACCTCCACGTCCTTCAAGTGCTGCGGACCTGAGAGGGGCGTACGACGCCCGCTCGTCACGACCGACACTCCCACCCCCATCGAGAAGGACCACAGGGAACCACCATGGCTACCAAGGCCCCCAAGAACTCCCGCAACGCCGACCACGCCGACGGCTCGCGCCAGGCCCGCATAGCCGAGATGCGGCGCGCCGAGGCCTCCCGCGAGCGCCGCAACAAGATCCTCGTCATCAGCCTGTCCGTGCTGCTGGTGGCCGGTATCGGCGGCGCCGGCGCGTACCTCGTCACCAAGGAGAAGGACAAGAAGGACGAGGCCCAGGTCATCACCGGCGAGAAGAGCTGGGACCCGAAGACCCTCGGCCGCAAGCACGTCACCACGCCCGTCACGTACAAGATGACGCCCCCGGTCGGCGGGGACCACAACCCGGTCTGGATGGACTGCAACGGCGCGGTCTACAAGAAGCCGGTGCGCAACGAGAACGCCGTCCACTCCCTGGAGCACGGCGCCGTCTGGGTGACGTACACCGGCAAGGCCGCCAAGGGCGACGTCGAGAAGCTGGCCGCGAAGGTCGCCAGGACGCCGTACACGCTGATGAGCCCGGACGACGCGCAGGCCGGCCCGATCATGCTGAGCGCCTGGGGCAAGCAGCTGACCGTGACCAGCGCGAGCGACCCGCTGGTGGACAAGTTCTTCACCAAGTACGTGCAGGGCCCGCAGACCCCCGAGCCGGGCGCGGCCTGCACGGGCGGGGTGGCCGGCGAGTGAACCGGACGCGTTGGGCCGCCGTCACGGCGGTCGTGCTGGCCCTGCTGGTGGCGGGCGCCACCACCTTCGCCTCCGCCCGGGGCGGTTCCTCCGACACGCCGTCGGTGACCTCCGCGGACGCGGGCTTCGCCCGGGACATGGCGGTGCACCACCAGCAGGCCGTGGAGATGTCCTTCATCGTGCGCGACCGCACGCAGGACGAGGCGGTGCGCCGGCTCGCCTACGACATCGCCAACACCCAGGCCAACCAGCGCGGGATGCTGCTGGGCTGGCTGGACCTGTGGGGGCTGCCGAAGGCGTACCCGGCGGCCGAGCCGATGGCCTGGATGGCCGGCGGGGACGGCGGCGGGGCGGGCCACGACATGGAGGGGATGGACGGCATGGCCGACATGCCCGGCATGGAGCACGTGAAGCCCGGCGGCGCCCTGATGCCGGGCATGGCCACCGCGGCCCAGCTCGACCGGCTCCGCAAGGCCTCCGGCAAGGCGGCCGAGGTGCTCTACCTCCAGCTGATGACCGACCACCACAAGGGCGGCGTCGCGATGGCCAAGGGCTGCGCGCGGCTGTGCCGGACCGGGGTCGAGAAGGACCTGGCGGCGGGCATGGTGGCGGCCCAGCAGTCCGAGCTCGAGCTGATGGCCGACATGCTCAAGGAGCGGGGCGCACCGGCCGCGTGAGGCTCAGCAGTCCAGGACCGCCCGCGCCACCTGGCGCGGGCGGTCGTGCATCACCAGGTGGCCGGCGGGTTCGGCCACCTCGAAGCGGGCGCCGAGGGTGTCGGCCAGCGCCGCCTGCCGGGCCAGCCAGCGCAGCCCCGGGCCCAGGGCCCGGCCGTCGTACGCGGCCAGGACGGTGACCGGCAGGCCGGGCGGCAGCGGGCGGCGGGCCCGCAGGGCGAGCAGTTCGTCGGCCATCGCGCGGTAGCGGGCGTTCTCCAGCAGGACGCCGCGCCAGACCCGGCTCGTGCGGTAGCAGTGCGCCTGTTCGGGGGTGGCCCGGTCGGGCCGGACCGCGGCGCGGCGCAGCGCGGGGCCGAGGGCGGCGGGCGCCCCCGCGGCCGCGGCCAGCGCGCCCAGGCCCCGGGCGGCCAGCGTGTGCACGGCCGTGCGCAGGGCCGGCAGCCCGGCGGCGGCGCCGGCCCGGGGCCGCTCCTCGACGCTGGCGTCCAGCAGCACCAGGCCGGCCGCCAGCCCGGGATACCGGCGTACGAAGGCCTCGGCGTGGAAGCCGGCCAGCGAGTGGCCGACGACGGTGGCGGGGCCGAGGCCGAGCCGGTCGAGCAGGACCCGGATCCGGTCGGCCTCGCCCGCACAGGTGGGCGGCACGGCCGCGGGGGCGCTCAGGCCGTGCCCGGGCCGGTCGAAGCGCAGGACGGTGCGGTGCGGGGTGAGCAGCGGGACCACCTCGTCCCAGTCGAACCAGCCCAGGCCCAGCCCCGCGGTGAGCACCACGGCCGGCCCGGCGCCCTCGACGAGCACGTGCACGGGCCCGCCCCGGACCCGTACGAAGGCCCCGGGCGCGCCGGACGTACGGACGCCGGGCGCGCCGGACGTACCGGCCACGTGCCCGCCCCCGCCCCCACCCCTCACGCCCGCCGCTCCCGCGCCGTCGACCAGGCCAGGGTGAGCAGCCACAGGGCCACGAAGAGGACCTGGAGCCGCTGGCCGGCGCCCAGCGCCCAGGTGCCCCGGCCCGCGGTGAAGGCGGCGACGGCGCCCAGGGTCCAGACGGTGGCGGCGAGTTCGAGGACGACCAGGGCCGGGCCGGTGCGGGCCAACGGGGGCCACCAGCCGTACCGGCGGGCGGCCACGGTCAGCGCCACCACCCCGGCGAGCGCCCCGGCCATGGCGAGGCTGCTGCTGATGGCGTGCGCCTGGTGGGTGGCCGGTACCAGCCCGGCGGTCTCCCGGGCCGCGCAGACGGGGTCCGCGGTGGGCGCGCAGCTCAGCGGCAGCCAGGCGTCCGCGGCGGTGGCGGCCCCGAAGAGGGTCAGCCCCGCCCAGCCGGCCAGGGCCCAGCGGCGCGGGTCCCGGCGGGCCTGCCGGACCAGGGCGAGGAGCGCCCCGGCGAAGACCAGCAGTCCGGCCGTGAAGTCGGTGGCCCGGAAGAGGCCGCCGAGCGGCTGGTCCTCGGCGGCCAGTTCGCTCACGTACGTCTGTACCGGGTCCAGGCCGGTGGAGAACACGACCTCCAGCAGCCAGGCGGTGTAGGTCAGTGCGCCGAGGCCGAGGAGGGCGGCCTGCAGCCGCATGCCTTTTGTGGACATAGTGGGGCCAATCCTAGGCGGACGCCTTCCGCGGGAGATCAATAAAGGTGCCGTAGGAGACCGGGAAAGGCACCTCGCCCAGGACATCGCGTCAGAAAGACGATTAGACTGGCGGGCGTGCCTCAACTTCGCCTCGCACTGAATCAGATCGATGCGCACGTCGGCGACATCGCCGCCAACGCGGAGTCGGTCGTCCACTGGACCCGGCACTCCGCCGAGCAGGGCGCCCACCTGGTGGCGTTCCCCGAGATGGTGCTGACCGGCTACCCCGTCGAGGACCTCGCACTGCGCGGGTCCTTCGTCGACGCCTCCCGCCGCGCCCTGACCGAGCTGGCCGGGCGGCTGGCGGCCGAAGGGTTCGGGGAGCTGCCGGTGCTCGTCGGCTATCTGGACCGCTCCGAGAAGGCCGCCCGCTACGGCCAGCCCGCCGGGGCCCCGCAGAACGCCGCGGCCGTGCTGCACCGCGGGGCGGTCGCGCTCCGCTTCGCCAAGCACCACCTGCCCAACTACGGCGTGTTCGACGAGTTCCGCTACTTCGTGCCCGGGGACACGCTGCCCGTGGTGCGGGTGCGCGGGGTGGACGTGGCGCTCGCCATCTGCGAGGACCTGTGGCAGGACGGCGGCCGGGTGCCGGCCACCCGCTCCGCCGGCGCCGGGCTCCTGCTGTCCGTCAACGCCTCCCCGTACGAGCGCAACAAGGACGACCTGCGGCTCGAACTGGTCCGCAAGCGCGCCCAGGAGGCCGGCTGCACCCTCGCCTACCTGGCGATGACCGGCGGCCAGGACGAGCTGGTCTTCGACGGGGACTCCATCGTGGTGGACCGGGACGGCGAGGTCGTGGTCCGGGCCCCGCAGTTCTCCGAGGGCTGCGTGCTGGTCGACCTGGAGCTGCCGGCCGCGGCCGCCGAGCCGGTGACCGGCACGGTCGACGACGGCCTGCGGATCGACCGGGTCGTCCTCTCCGAGGAGCCCGTCGAGGCCTACGAGCCGGAGGTCACCGGCGGCTACGCCGGGCGCCTGGAGGACGACGAGGAGGTCTACACGGCGCTGGTCGTGGGCCTGCGCGCATACGTGCAGAAGAACGGTTTCCGCTCGGTGCTGGTCGGCCTCTCCGGGGGCATCGACTCCGCCCTGGTCGCGGCCGTCGCCTGCGACGCGGTCGGCGCGGCGAACGTGTACGGCATCTCGATGCCCTCCCGGTACTCCTCCGAGCACTCCAAGGGGGACGCGGCCGAGCTGGCCCGGCGGACCGGGCTGCACCTGCGCACCGTGCCGATCGAGCCGATGTTCGACGCCTACATGGGCTCGCTGGGCCTGACCGGACTGGCCGAGGAGAACCTGCAGTCCCGGCTGCGCGGCACCATGCTGATGGCCGTTTCGAACCAGGAGGGCCACCTGGTCCTCGCCCCCGGCAACAAGTCCGAGCTGGCGGTGGGCTATTCGACGCTGTACGGCGACTCGGTCGGCGGGTACGGGCCCATCAAGGACGTCTACAAGTCGGACGTCTTCACGCTGGCCCGCTGGCGCAACCGGGCCGCGGCCGAGCGCGGCCAGGTGCCGCCGATCCCGGAGAACTCCATCGACAAGCCGCCGAGCGCCGAGCTGCGGCCGGGTCAGGTCGACACCGACTCGCTGCCGGACTACGAGATCCTCGACGCGGTCCTGGCGCGGTACGTCGACCGGGACCAGGGCCTGGAGGAGATCGTGGCGGCCGGCTTCGACCGCGAGCTGGTGGCCCGCACCCTGCGGATGGTGGACACCGCCGAGTACAAGCGCCGCCAGTACCCGCCGGGCACCAAGATCTCCGCGAAGGGCTTCGGCAAGGACCGCCGGCTGCCGATCACCAACGGCTGGCGCGAGCGGGCGTAGGGCGCGCAACGCACGGAGGGGCCCCGCCGCGGCGGGGCCCCTCCTCGTACGTCGTGGCCGGTCAGACGGTCAGCCGGGCCGCCACCGGAAGGTGGTCGCTGCCGGTGGCCGGCAGGGTCCAGGAGGCGTCCGGCGTGACGCCCCGGACCATGATCTGGTCGATCCGGGCCATCGGGAAGCCGGCCGGCCAGCTGAAGCCGAAGCCGTCGCCCGCCGCGCCCTGGGTGGAGCGCATCTGGGAGGTGACCGGGGACAGCGCGCGGTCGTTCATCGTGCCGTTGAGGTCGCCGAGCAGGACGACCTTCTGCAGCGGCTCGGCGGCGAGCGCCTGGCCCAGCGCCTCGGCGCTGTTGTCGCGCTGGTTGGCGGTGAAACCGGCCTTGAGCTTGACCCGGACCGAGGGCAGGTGGGCGACGTAGACGCCGATCGGGCCCTCCTTGCTGTGCACGGTGGTGCGCATGGCGCGGGTCCAGCCGAGCCGTATGTCCACGGGCTTGGTGTCGCTGAGCGGGTACTTGCTCCAGACCCCGACCGTGCCCTCGACCCGGTGGTACTTGTACGTCGCGGCGAGCACGCCCTCGTAGACCGGGACGGCGCTGGCCTTCAGCTCGGTCAGGGCCAGCACGTCGGCGCCGGAGGCAGCGATCTTGGCGGCGGTGCCGCGCTGGTCGGGGTTGTCGGCGTCGACGTTGTGCGTGACGACCATCAGGTTGCCGCCGGCCCCCGACTTGTCGGTGACCAGGCCGCCGAAGAGGTTGAGCCAGACGCCCGCGGCCAGCGCTATGGCGATCAGGGCGGTGGCGGAGGTCCGCCAGATCGCGATCACCAGCAGCACCGGCACCAGCAGGCCCAGCCAGGGCAGGAAGGTCTCGATCAGGCTGCCGGTGTTGCCCACCCGGTTGGGCAGGTCCGCGTGGAAGATCATCACCAGTGCGATCAGCACCGCCACGGCCGCCGTGACCTTGCCGCGCCGCCAGATGCCAGGATCCCGGCGCAGTTCGGACAAGCGGCGCCGGAAGCGGGTTCCGGTGCGCTCGGGCTCCGAGCCGCCGTTCCCCGTCTCCGTCATGTACGCCTGTGCCATGCCCACGTCCTCACTGCCTTGCTCGCGCACCGACCCCGCCCCTTGACCCTAGGCGATGATCGCCGCGTTCCGTGCCGTCCTGGACGGCCGTACGGCCACAAGGACGGGGCGGGCGGCCCGAGCCGTTCCGCTTGTAACGAAACGCGCATATTCGCGGCCTCCCGTCATCCGTGCGAACCGGTCCCGGAGGACCGCCGGAGCGCGCCCGGACCGCCTGGCAGGGGGCGGGCCCGTCCCACTTTCGCCTCCCCCCTCGGTGATGCCACCATGGGGGGTGAGTCCGGGGACGCCGTGAGGGCGCCTCGAGATGACACAAGGAGCAGTTGCAATGACGCATGCCGTTACGCCTGCCCGGGAGACCTCCCTGTACGGAGGCAAGGGCAACCGCCGCATCACCGTCCGTGACCTGACCGGGGCCAAGGAGCGCGGCGAGAAGTGGCCGATGCTCACCGCCTACGACGCGATGACCGCCTCCGTCTTCGACGAGGCCGGCATCCCGGTGATCCTGGTCGGGGACTCGATGGGCAACTGCCACCTCGGCTACGACACCACCGTCCCGGTCACGATGGACGAGATGACCCTGCTGTCCGCGGCCGTGGTCCGGGGCACCAAGCGCTCCCTGATCGTGGGCGACCTGCCCTTCGGCTCGTACCAGGAGGGCCCGGTCCAGGCCCTGCGCAGCGCCACCCGGCTGGTCAAGGAGGCCGGGGTGCACGCCGTGAAGCTGGAGGGCGGCGAGCGCTCGCTGGCCCAGACCGAGCTGATCGTGCAGGCCGGCATCCCCGTCATGTCCCACCTGGGCCTGACCCCCCAGTCCGTGAACGCCATGGGCTACCGGGTGCAGGGCCGCGGCGACGAGGCCGCCCACCGGCTGCTGCGCGACGCCAAGGCCGCGCAGGACGCGGGCGCCTTCGCGGTGGTCCTGGAGCTGGTCCCGGCCGAGCTGGCCGCCGAGGTCACCCGCTCGCTGCACATCCCGACGGTCGGCATCGGCGCCGGCTCGGAGTGCGACGCGCAGGTGCTGGTGTGGACCGACATGATGGGCCTGACCGCGGGCAAGCTGCCGCGGTTCGTGAAGCAGTACGCCAACCTGCGCCAGACCATGGGCGACGCGGCCAAGGCGTTCCTGGACGACGTGGTCGGCGGGTCCTTCCCGCAGGAGGAGCACTCCTTCCACTGATGCCCGGGTTCCCCTGATGCCCGGACGGTGAGGCCCCGGGGCCTCCCTGTCGGCGGTCCGTCGGCGATCTGTCGGCGGACCGTCGCGTTCCGGGGCCGGTACCGGGCCGGCGTCGGCACTCTGTCGGGGCGTTGTCGGTGGTGGCTGGTCCTATAGGGGCATGACGCGAATCGACAAGAACCCCCAGCGCGGCGGCCACGCCGTGGAGGTGCGGGGGCTGGTCAAGCACTTCGGTGAGACCAAGGCCCTGGACGGGGTCGACCTGGACGTGCGCGAGGGCACCGTGCTCGGCGTACTGGGCCCCAACGGCGCCGGCAAGACCACCCTCGTGCGCTGCCTGTCCACGCTCCTCGTACCGGACGCCGGCACCGCCGTCGTGGCCGGCTACGACGTGGTCCGCCAGCCCCGCCAGCTCCGCCGCACCATCGGCCTGACCGGCCAGTACGCCTCGGTCGACGAGAAGCTCTCCGGCTGGGAGAACCTCTACATGATCGGCCGGCTGCTGGACCTCTCCCGCAAGGACGCCCGAAGCCGGGCCGACGAGATGCTGGAGCGGTTCTCCCTGACCGACGCCGGCAAGCGGGTGGCCGGCACCTACTCCGGCGGCATGCGCCGCCGCCTCGACCTGGCCGCCTCCATGATCGGCCGGCCGGCGGTCCTCTACCTGGACGAGCCGACCACCGGCCTCGACCCCCGCACCCGCAACGAGGTCTGGGACGAGGTCCAGCGAATGGTCGCCGAGGGCGCCACGGTCCTGCTCACCACCCAGTACATGGAAGAGGCCGAGCAGCTGGCCAACGAGCTGACCGTGATCGACCGCGGCAAGGTCATCGCCAACGGCAAGGTGGACGAGCTCAAGGCCCGGGTGGGCGGCCGCACGCTGCGCATCCGCCCGGCCGACGCCGCCGACCTGCCCGCGATGGCCCGCGCGCTGGCCGAGGCCGGCCTCGACGGCATCGCCGGCTCCCAGGCCGTGCCCGACGAGGGCGTGCTGCTGGTGCCGATCCTCTCGGACGAGCAGCTGACCGCCGTGGTGGGCCTGCTGGCCGCCCGCGGGTACGGCATCGCCGACCTGAGCACCTACCTGCCCAGCCTGGACGAGGTCTTCCTCGCCATCACCGGCCACAAGGCGACCCCCCAGGACGCCGCCCCCACCGAGCAGACCGAGGAGGTCGCGGCATGAGCACCAGCACCACCACCGCGCCGGCCCGCGACGCGGCCCCCGGCGGCCCCGCGAGCGCGCCGGTCGCCGCCGAGGGCCGGATCGGCCTGCGCGGCAACCTGCGCCACATCGCGGCCCTGGCCCGCCGCAACGCCCTGCAGATCAAGGCGGACCCGGAGTCGATGTTCGACGCCGTGCTGATGCCCATCATCTTCATCCTGCTGTTCGTGTACGTCTTCGGCGGCGCGATCTCCGGCAAGGGCAACAACGACGCGTACGTCAACTACGTCGTGCCCGGCATGATGGCGATGATGGGCATGAACATCGCCATGGCGGTGGGCACCGGCGTCAACGACGACTTCAAGAAGGGCGTGATGGACCGCTTCCGGTCCATGCCGATCGCCCGCTCCTCGGTCCTCATCGCCAAGATCGTGGTCGAGATCGGCCGCATGATGGTCGCCACCGGCATCCTGCTGGGCATGGGCTTCCTGCTGGGCCTGGACGTCAAGACCTCGGTGCTGCACCTCTTCGCCGCCATCGGCCTGTCGATGGTCTTCGGCGCCTCGCTGATGTGGATCTTCATCCTGCTGGGCCTGACCATGAAGACGGCCCAGGCGGTCCAGGGAGTCGCGATGCTCGTGCTGATGCCGCTCCAGTTCGGCAGCTCGATCTTCGCCCCGCCGTCCACGATGCCCGGCTGGCTCCAGGCGTTCACGGACTACAACCCCTTGTCCAACCTGGCCGACGCGGCCCGCATCCTCATCAACGGCGAAGGCGGCTCGCTCGCCCACTCCGTGTGGATGACCCTGGGCTGGTCCGTGCTGATCACCGCGGTCACGGCACCGCTGGCGGTGTCGAAGTTCCGCAAGAAGACCTGACCCGCCCCGGTACCGGGGCGGGGGTACGGGGGCTGCCCCGGTACCGACGGCGACAGGATCTGGTCCGGCACCCGGATCGCGTCCCGGACGCCGGATCAGACGAGGGCGGTGGCCTCCTCCAGGGTGAGGCCGCCGCCTTCGGCGTACGCCGCCTCGAAGGCGGCCGCGCCCAGTTCGGCCCGGGCCAGCTCGGTCGCCCGGTCCCGGCCCTCGCGCTCCATGGCCGCGGCGAAGTGGCCGGGCGGCAGCAGCGCGGCGTACGTGCCCAGCAGCCGGGCCGCGTCGGCGGCGTTGGCGGGACCGCCCAGCCCGGCCCGGGCGCCGGCCGCCGTCATCAGGTGGACGGCCGCCATCTGCGGGATCACCATCAGGGCCAGCGGGTCCCCCGCCTTGCTCAGCGCCTCGCGCAGCAGCTCCAGGGCTTCCTCGTACCGGCCGTCGGCGTTGTCCAGCCAGGCCAGCAGGCCGATCACGATCCCGTCGAAGACGGCGAACGCGCCGTACGAGAACTCCTTGCGCAGCTGCATGAGTTGGGCGCGGGCCTCGGCGGTCTTGCCGGTCCGGCCGAGCAGCATGGCGAGGAACATCCGGGCCGCCGGCATGGCCTCGGAGCCGGCGTGCTGCCCCGCGGCGGCGACGTCGCTCAGGATCTCATGGGCCTCGGCGAAACCGCTCTCCTCGGAGTCCTCGGCGAGCACCCCCGCCAGCCGCACCCGCAACAGCGCCACCTGGGCCTCGGCGCCCAGCCGGCGGGCGTACTCGACGGCCTCCCGGAAGTCGGCCGCGGCCTCGGTGAACCGCCCGCACTGCTCGCGCGCCTCACCCCGGGCGGACAGCGCCTCGGCGGCGCCCCAGTCGTCGCCCAGGTCCGTGTAGATCTCCAGGCTCTCCTCGGCGTCGCGGGAGGCGTCGCCGGCCCAGTCGGTGCGGTTGGCCAGGACGTTGGCGCGCAGCTGGAGGGCGCTGGCCAGCTCCCAGCGGTAGCCGAAGGCCCGGCAGCTCTCGACGGTGGCGTCGATGGTGTCGCGCAGCCGCTGCGGGTCCCCGGCCAGCATCACGGCGTAGATCCACAGCGCGCCGGGGGTGCGGCAGGTCTGCGGCAGGCCCGGCCGGTAGGTGGCCACCACGGCCTCGACCAGCTCCCGGGCGGCGGGGGCGTGCCAGTGCTCGTACGTCTGGTCCCGGGAGGCCAGTTGGATCAGGCGGATGCCGCGCCGGGCCTCGGCGAGCAGTTCGCCGGTGAGCGGCGGCTGCACGTCGGTGACCCGCTCGTGGACGGGCGGCGCCGGCCGCAGCGGGGCCGGGAAGGCCTCGGGGCCCAGGGCGATGGCCGCCTCGGCCCAGTGGCCGGACTCGGTGCGCAGGTCGCGCATCTGCCAGTACCAGGCCAGGCCGTGGATCAGGCAGAGCATCTCCTGCTCGTCCCGGGCGGCGGCGGCCCGGCGCAGGGCGGTGCGCAGGTTCTCGTACTCGGCGCTGAGCCGGGCCAGGGCGGCGCGCTGCTCCCTGCTGCGCAGCAGGGCGTCGTGGCCCCGGGCCAGTTCGCGGTAGTGGACGAGGTGGCGGCGCTCGGTGGCCCCCCGGTCCCCGTCGGCCTCGGCGAGGCGTTCGGCGGCGTACTCGGCGACGGTCTCCAGCAGCCGGTAGCGCATCTCGCCCCGGCCGTCGGCGGCGGCCACCACCAGCGACTTGTCGACCAGCGAGCCGAGGACGTCGGGCACGTCGAGGCCGTCGGCCGGTCCGGCGCAGACGGCCTCGGCGGCTTCGAGGTCGCAGCCGCCGGCGAACACCGACAGCCGGCGCAGCACGGCGCGTTCGGGGGCGTCGAGCAGGTCCCAGGACCAGTCGACGACGGCCCGCAGGGTCTGCTGGCGGGGCAGGACGGTGCGGGCGCCGCTGGTCAGCAGCCGGAAGCGGTCGTCGAGCCGGTCGGCGATCTGCCGGGGGGTGAGCAACCGCAGCCGGGCGGCGGCCAGTTCGATGGCCAGCGGCAGGCCGTCCAAGCGGCGGCAGATCTCGGCGGCGGCGGCCGCGTCGTCCTCGAGGGTGAAGCCGGGCCGGGCGGCGGCGCCGCGGTCGGCGAGCAGCCGCAGGGCCATCGGGTCCGGCAGCGGCTCGACCGGGCGCAGCGACTCCCCCGGCACGCCCAGGGGTTCGCGGCTGGTGGCGAGGATCTGCACGCCCGGGCAGCGGGCCAGCAGGTCCTCGGCCAGGCGGGCGGCCGCCTCGACGACGTGCTCGCAGTTGTCGAGGAGCAGCAGCATCCGGCGGCGGGAGCAGTGCTCGGCCAGCCGGGCCAGCGGGTCGTCGCCGGTGCGGTCGGTCATGACGCGCAGTTCCTCGGCGGCGGCGCCGCGCAGCTTGGTCTCGCGGGCGCCGAGGGCCGAGAGGACGGCCTCGGGCACGTCCTCCGGGTCGTCGACCGGGGCCAGCTCGGCCAGCCACACCCCGTCGGGCCAGCGGTCGCCGATGCCGGCGGTCTCGGCGGCCTCCTGGGAGAGCCGGGTCTTGCCGGCGCCGCCCGGGCCGAGCAGGGTCACCAGCCGCGCCCGGGCCAGGTCCTGGCCGATGACGCCGATGTCCTCGGCCCGGCCGACGAAGGTGGTCAGCCGGGCGCGGAGGTTGCCGGGGACCTGGATCCGGTCCCGGGTGGCCACGGTGACGGGGGCCGGGGCGGGCGCCGCGAGCGGCGCCTCCTCGAAGTCCTCCGGGGCGGCGGCGGAGCAGTGCGGGAAGACCGAGGGGCCGCCGCCGGACCAGCCGGCCCCCATCGTGCCGCCCAGGCCCTCGGGGCGGGCGCCCGCGCCGTCGGCGGGCGCGGCCGGGGCGGGGGCGGGCTGCTCCGCGCGGGGCGCGGGCGCCGGGGCCGGGTTCAGGAGTTCGGCGTGGACCGCGCGCAGCGGCGGGCCCGGATCGGTGCCGAGGCGGTCGGCGAGGTCCCGGCGGACGGACTCGTAGGCGGCCAGCGCCTCCGCGGACCGGCCGGCGTCGCGCAGCGCGCGGATCCGCAGGGCCTGCAGGGGCTCGTCCAGCGGGTGGTCGGCGCACAGCGCGGTCAGGTCCGGCAGGGCCCGCTCGGCCCGGCCCAGCGCCAGGTCCGCGGCGAAGGCGCCGCGGCGGGCGTCCAGCCGTACGGTCTCCCACCGGGCGGCCTGCGCCGACCGGTCGGGCAGGTCCGCCAGGGCCGGTCCCCGCCACAGCCCGAGGGCCTGCTCGTAGAGCGCGCCCGAGCGCGCCGGGTCGGGCTGCCCGGCCGCCTCCGCGACCAGCCGCTCGAAGCGGAAGGCGTCGACCGCGTCCCGGGCCGCCACCAGCCGGTAACCGCCCTGCGCCGAGTCGACCGTGGTGTGCCCGAGGGTCCGCCGCAGCCGGCCGACCAGCGCCTGGAGGGCGCCGACCGCGTCGGCGGGCGGGTCGCCGTCCCACACCTCGCCGATCAGCGTGGCCGCCGGTACGGTCCGCCCGGCGCGCAGCGCCAGCGCCGACAGCAGCGCGCGCAGCCGTGCGCCGCCCACGGCGACGGGCGTCCCGTCGTCGCGTACTACCTGGGTGGTGCCGAGAATCCCGTAACGCACCCGCCCATTGTCCCTGCTCCCCCGACCACCTCCACCGCCCGCCTCAGATCCGCATGAACCGCCCCGAGTCCAGCTCGAGGACCTGCCCTCCACCGGAATCCGGATCGCCGCACCCCCGCGCACGGCCGGCCGGTCTCCACCAGTACGGTCGGAGCCTCCTCCGGCGCGCGTCGGGGGGCAGTGCCAGGAACACGTCACCGGGAGCAGCATGGCCACGCCGATCCGCCGTAGCGACCGACGGGTGAGTCCCGTCTTCCTCGGGATCCTCGCCGTCATGGCGGTCACCGGGTGGGCGGTGTGGGACGGCTACGGGGCCAGTGCCGGCTTCGCGGTGTTCCTCTTCGTGACCTCGGCGTGGGTGGTCTCGCTCTGCCTGCACGAGTACGCGCACGCCCGCACGGCCCTGCACGGCGGGGACATCTCGGTGGGCGCCAAGGGCTATCTGACGCTCAATCCGCTGAAGTACACGCACGCCCTGCTGAGCATCGTGCTGCCGGTGGTCTTCGTGATCATGGGCGGCATCGGTCTGCCCGGCGGCGCGGTCTTCATCGAGCGGAACCGGATCCGGGGCCGTTGGAAGCACAGCCTGATCTCGGCGGCCGGCCCGCTGGCGAACGCGCTCTTCGCGGTCGTGTGCACGGCGCCGTTCTGGCTGCACGCGCTGGACGGGGTGCCGCTGGTCTTCCGCTACGCGCTGGGCTTCCTGGCGCTGCTCCAGATCACCGCGGCGATCCTGAACTTCCTGCCGGTACCGGGGCTGGACGGCTACGGGGTGATCGAGCCCTGGCTGTCGTACGGCGTCAAGCGGCAGATCGAGCCGTACGCGCCGTACGGCCTCTTCGCGGTCTTCGTGGTGCTGTGGATCCCGGAGGTGAACGACGTCTTCTTCGGCGCCGTCCACCACCTCATGCAGGCCCTCGGGGTGAGCGAGCTGGAGTCCTACTGCGGCCGGGAGCTGTACCAGTTCTGGCGGTCGCCGGACGAGTACGTCTGCGGGCCCGTCGGCTGAGCCGCCGGCTCAGACCCGCTTGGCGGCCTTGGCCAGCTTGGCCTTGCGCAGGTAGAACCAGGCGATGTTCGACGAGACGCCGGCCAGCATCACCCAGATGATGCCGAGGAAGCTGCCGTCCTTGAAGGCGACCGCGGCCGCGGCCACGGCCAGGACGCAGACGACGAGGGCGAAGACGGCGAGACGGGGCATGGGGGAAGGCTCCTCGAGGACGGCGGATGTGCTGCGCGTCCAGTGTCCCCCATGCCCCGCAATGGTTCCGTAAGGGCCCGTACGAGGGTTCCGTCAGGGCTCAGACGTCCGTGACCCGCAGGCCCGCGTGGGCCTTGTAGCGGCGGTTCACCGAGATCAGGTTCGCCACCAGCGACTCGACCTGGTGGGCGTTGCGCAGCCGGCCGGCGAAGACGCCCCGCATCCCGGGGATCCGGGCGGTCAGGGCCTGCACCAGGTCGGTGTCGGCGCGGGCCTCGCCCAGCACCATCACGTCGGTGTCGATCTCCGCCACCGACTCGTCCTGGAGCAGGACCGCCGACAGGTGGTGGAAGGCCGCGGTCACCCGGGAGTCCGGCAGCAGGGCGGCGGCCTGCTGGGCGGCGCTGCCCTCCTCGGGCTTGAGGGCGTAGGCGCCCTGCTTGTCGAAGCCGAGCGGGTTGACGCAGTCGATCACCAGCTTGCCGGCGAGCTCCTCGCGCAGGGACTCCAGGGTCTTGGCGTGGCCGTCCCACGGCACCGCGATGATCACCACGTCGCTGCGCCGGGCGCAGTCGGCGTTGTCCGCGCCCTCGACGCCCAGGCCCAGCTCGGCCGCGGCGGACTCGGCCCGCTCGGCGGCCCGGGACCCGATGATCACCTTCTGGCCGGCCCGGGCGAACCGGTACGCCAGGCCCCGGCCCTGGTCGCCGGTACCGCCGAGGACGCCGACGGTCAGGCCTGAGACGTCGGGCAGGTCCCACGGGTCCCGGGCGGGAGCCTTCGGGGCCTTGGCGGGGGCGTCCGCAGGGGCCTGACCTGCGGGCTGAACGCTGTCGGAGGAAGTCATGCGCCGACCATACCGATGCTGCCGAACGGGTGAGGGGGCAACAACGCCTCCCGCCCGTCCGATGTGTGCGGCATCATGCCGCTTCATGGATGCCGTACGGGTCGCGCTGCTGCGCGAGGTCCTTGCCGGAACCGAGTGGCCGGGGGCCGCCCGCCGGTTCGCGGTGGCCCTGCGGACCTCGCTGGTACCGGCCGGCGGCGGGCTGCTGCTGGTCGGTACGGAGCAGTACGAGCCCTGGCACCTGGCCGCGCACCTGGTCGACGAGGCCGCCTGGTCGGGCCTGCCGGAACTGGCGCCGACGCTGGTGCGCCACCGGGTCGCGCCGGACGCCCCGCCGCACCTGTCGGTGGGCCTGGGCCGCCTGGAGGCGGCCGGCCGCGGGGAGACGCTGCTGGTGGTGGCGCCGGAGGAGCCGGACGGCGGCCTGCTGGAACGCGTCCACGACGCGCGGCGGGCGGGGGCGACCGTCCTGAGCCTGTCCGGCGGGGCCCGCGAGCTGGGCGCGCTGGCCCACGACGTGCTGTCCGTACCGGCCGGGGCGGGGCTGGACCTGGACACCGTCCAGCACCTGGTGAGTGCGGCGGCCGGGGAGAACAGCATGCCGGTCCAGCGGACGCCGCGGCGGTTCCGTGACCGCCTCTCCCGCCTCGCGGACCAATTGACTGCGCCCCCGCCCAGCCGCTGGTGAAGCCCCCTTGCCCTCTTCGCGTGGCCGCGGGCGGTCGGGATGTGCGGGGAGCGCCGCTTGACGGGGGTGGCAGGCTGGGCCGGAGGCAGGCCCGGGCCTGGGATCGCCGAAGGCGACGGCGAAGCCGCGAAGTCCCAGGGGTGGGCCTGCCGCAGGGCCTGCAGGCCGCCCCCGTCAAGCGGCGCGGGGACCCGCACATCCCGACCGCCCGCCGTGGGAGTGGCCGCTGCGCGGAGCCAGCCCCACCCCGCCCCTTCCCGAAACCGTGGGGCGCCGCCCCCGGACCCCCGCGCCTCAATCGCCGGCGAGGCTGGGAGGGGCACGGCAAGGCCGGACAAGGAGACCGCCGGGCCCAGGTCGTGGTGGGCCAGACCTACGCCCCCGCCTCCCCCTCCGGGTCCCCGCTCTTGTCGTTCCATTTGGGGTCGTTCTGCCATTCGAGGTTCCGCTCGCGGGCGGTTTCCATGGCGTGGGCGGCTTCCTCGCGGGTGGGGTAGGGGCCGAAGCGGTCCTTGGCGGGGCATTCGGGCCCCTCCTCGACCTTCTGGTGGACCAGGCAGTAGAACCACTCGCCCGGCTTGCCCACCTGGCGCTTCTTGAACACGGCCATCGCAGCTCCTCTCTCTGCCGCCATGCTGCCCGATCCCCGCTCGATACACTCGCTTGCATGTCCGCCCAGTCGCTGCTCGTCCCAGGGGAGCTCTCCCCCACCCGTTCCGTCCCCGGCAACATCCGGCGTCCCGAGTACGTCGGCAAGCCCGCGCCGACCCCGTACAAGGGGCCCGAGGTGCAGACCGCCGAAACGATCGAGGCCATGCGGATCGCCGGCCGCATCGCCGCCCAGGCGATGGGCGAGGCCGCGAAGCTGATCGCGCCGGGGGTGACCACCGACGAGCTCGACCGGGTCGCCCACGAGTACATGTGCGACCACGGCGCCTACCCCTCGACCCTGGGCTACCGCGGCTTCCCCAAGTCCCTGTGTGCCTCGGTCAACGAGGTCATCTGCCACGGCATCCCGGACTCGACGGTGCTGCGCGACGGCGACATCGTGAACCTGGACGTGACCGCCTACATCGGCGGCGTGCACGGCGACAACAACGCCACCTACCTGTGCGGCGAGGTGGACGAGGAGTCCCGCCTGCTGGTGGACCGCACCCGCGAGTCCCTGGAGCGGGCCATCAAGGCCGTGAAGCCGGGCCGCCAGATCAACATCATCGGCCGGGTCATCGAGTCGTACGCCAAGCGCTTCGGCTACGGCGTGGTCCGCGACTTCACCGGCCACGGCATCAACTCGTCCTTCCACTCCGGCCTGATCGTGCCGCACTACGACAGCCCGCACGCCACCACCCTCATCCAGCCCGGCATGACCTTCACCATCGAGCCGATGCTGACCCTGGGCACCCACGAGTACGACATGTGGGCGGACGGCTGGACCGTGGTCACCAAGGACCGCAAGCGGACCGCCCAGTTCGAGCACACCCTGGTGGTCACCGCAACCGGTGCGGAGATCCTGACGCTGCCGTAGCGTGGCGGAGGAAGCGTTTTACCGACAGGGCGTCGGGAAAGGGTGACTCGGGCTCCCGTCGCGCGGCACGGCTCGCGCGGGGGTCGCACGGCCGAGTCACCCGCCCGCCCGTCGTCGGCTCCCCGGAGGTCCGTCGTGGACAGCTTCGCCACCCTCATCCGCACCGCCTCGCAGACCCAGCACACCGAGGCCGAGACCTCGCCGTTCATGGCCGACCTGCTCGGCGGCCGGCTCGGGGTGGCGGCGTACGCGCGCTACACCGAGCAGCTCTGGTTCGTGTACCGGGCCCTGGAGGACGCGGCGCAGGCCCTGCGCTCCGATCCGGTGGCGGGCCCCTTCATCCGCCCGGAGCTGATGCGGGTGGCCGCGCTGGAGCGGGACCTGGCGCACCTGCGCGGGCCGGACTGGCGCGCCGGGCTGGCCGCGCTGCCGGCCACCGCCGGGTACGCCGAGCGGGTCGCGGAGTGCGCCCGGCGCTGGCCGGGCGGTTACGTCGCCCACCACTACACCCGCTACCTCGGCGACCTCTCGGGCGGGCAGATCATCCGGGACCGGGCCGAGCGGGTCTGGGGCTTCGCGCGCAAGGGCGACGGCGTGCGGTTCTACGTCTTCGAGGAGATAGCCAACCCGGCCGCCTTCAAGCGGGAGTACCGCGAGCTGCTGGACACCATCGCGGTGGACGACCTGGAGAAGCAGCGGATCGTCGACGAGTGCCGGCGGGCCTTCGCCTTCAACGGCGCGATCTTCCGCGAGCTGTCGGAGCAGTTCCCGCTGACCGCCTGAACAGCCGTCCTGTACACACGTCCGCCCCAGACGGCCGTCATGTACATACGTCCGCCCCAGACGGCCGTCTCACACGCCCGCCCCAGACGTACGTACGTCCATCCGCCCGCGGAATCGTTACGGCGTGGGCGGGGCGAAGCGGACGCGGCCGCCGAGCTCCACGGTGCCGTCCGGGCCGGGGGCGGTCAGCAGCTGGGAGCCGGCGCCCTGGCGGATGTTCAGGGCCCGGTTGAGCCGGGCGGTCAGGGCGATCGCGGCCGCGCCGGTGGCCTCGTCCTCGGCGATGCCGCCGCGCCGGGGAAAGCCCCGGGCCCGCACCCGCCCGGCCGTCTCGTCCTCCCAGGCCCAGGCGTACAGCCAGCCCTCGCCCGGCGGCGGGCTGGGCAGTGCGTCGACCTCGGCGGCGCTGGCGTACTGCTCCAGCCGGCGGCCCGCGGCCCAGTCGGCCCGGGCGGTGATCCAGGTGAACTCGCCGTCGCAGCGGGCCCAGACCTCGCCGGCGGGCACCACCAGCTCCTCGATGTCCAGCAGCCAGGCGGTGCCGACCAGCGGGTGGCCGGCGAAGGGCATCCGCATCCCGGGGGACCAGATGTCGACCACCCCCCGCTCGGGGTCGTCGACGAAGACCGTCTCGCTGAAGCCCAGCTCGGCGGCGAGCGCCTCGCGGGAGGCGTCGTCGGGGTAGGCCCGGCCGTCGCGGACCACGCCGAGGGCGTTGCCGTTGCCGCCGTCGGGGGCGCAGAAGACCTTGAGCACGTCGAGATCGTTCACGCCGGAATTCAAGCACGCATGCTGGTACACCCGGCGACTTGAACATCCCTTTACCTGTCCATGACCGCACCGTAGGGGTGCCGTGATGGCGCCGTAGCCCCGCCGGGCAGGTGTTAGGTGAATCACTGGACGAGTGGGTATCGGTCAGGTAAGCCTCGGTTAAGTTAGGTCCGCCTCACCCGGTCGCCTCTCCCCCGAGGCGGTCCTCTGACCCTCGCCAGGAGCCCGCATATGCGTCCCGTCCGCCTCTCCGTCGTGACCGCTGCCGCCGCAGCCGCCGCCCTGACCGCAGTCACCGGCTGCGCCGAGAAGAGCGACAAGGGCTCCGACGCGATCACCGTCAAGGCGACGGACACCGCCTGCGAGGTCTCGGTCAAGGAGTTCCCGGCCGGCAAGGTCGTCTTCGACGTGGAGAACAAGGGCTCCAAGGTCACCGAGGTCTACGTGCTCTTCCCGGACGACCGGATCGTCACCGAGCGGGAGAACATCGGCCCCGGCACCAAGGCCACCGTCACCGCCGAGATCAAGGCCGGCGACTACACCGTCGCCTGCAAGCCCGGCATGAAGGGCGACGGCATCCGCCAGCCCCTCAAGATCACCGGCAAGGGCGCCACCGCCGCGCGCAGCCCCGAGCTGGACACCGCCGTGGCCGAGTACCGCAAGTGGGTGCAGGAGCAGGCCGACGAGACCCTGCCGAAGGCCAAGGCCTTCGCCGAGGCGGTCAAGGCCGGCGACGTCGAGAAGGCCAAGACGCTGTACGCCGACTCCCGCCTGGGCTGGGAGCGCACCGAGCCGGTCGCCGAGTCCTTCGGTGACATCGACCCCAAGGTCGACGTCCGCGAGGACGGCCTGGAGGCCGGCCAGGACCCGGCCAAGGACTGGACCGGCTGGCACAAGCTGGAGAAGTCCCTCTGGGCCGACAAGAAGATCGGCGACAACGAGAAGAAGCTCGCCGACCAGCTGATCACCGACCTGACCGACTGGCAGAAGCGCGTCGGCAAGGCCGAGATCACCCCCACCTCGATGGCCAACGGCGCCAAGGAGCTCCTCGACGAGGTCGCCTCCGGCAAGGTCACCGGCGAGGAGGAGCGCTACAGCCACACCGACCTGGTCGACTTCAAGGCCAACGTCGAGGGCGCGCAGAAGGCCTACGAGCTGCTGAAGCCGCACGCCTCGAAGAACGACGCGAAGCTGACCGCCGAGCTGGACAAGCAGTTCGCGGCCATGGAGACCCTGCTCGACACGTACCGGACCGACAAGGCGTCGTACGTCTTCACCTCGTACGACAAGGTCGGCAAGGACCAGCGCAAGGAGCTCTCGGACGCGGTGAGCGCCCTGGGTGAGCCCCTGTCCCACCTCGCCGCCGCCGTCGCCAAGTAATCCTCCGCGCAATCCTCCAGGGGGTGCCACCCATGTCCGGGAAGCCTGAGATGTCCGAAGAGAACGCCGTGGTCGAGGAGACCGCCGTGGCCGAGCCGGCCCCCGCCGGCCAGGGCGGCCCCTCCCGCCGCTCCCTGCTGGGCTGGGGCGGCGCGGGCCTGGCCCTCGGCGCCGCCGCCGCGGGCGGCACGGCCGCCGCGCTCGGCAGCTCTGGCGACCCGGTGCCGGCCGCCCTCAGCGGCGCGGCGGTGCCCTTCCACGGCGCCCACCAGGCCGGCATCGCCACCGCCGTCCAGGACCGGCTGCACTTCGCCGCGTTCGACGTGAAGACCACGGACCGCGCCGAGCTGATCGAGCTCCTGAAGGAGTGGACCCGCGCGGCCGAGCGGATGACCGCCGGCCTGCCGGTCGGCGAGGGCGCGGTCGGCGGCCTCCCGGAGGCCCCGCCGGACGACACCGGCGAGGCCCTGGGCCTCAAGCCCTCCCGGCTCACCCTGACCGTCGGCTTCGGCCCCTCGCTCTTCGCCAAGGGCCGCTTCGGCCTGGAGGGCAGCCGGCCGGACGCGCTGGTCGACCTCGAGCGCTTCCCCGGCGACAACCTGGACCCGGCCCGCTCCGGCGGCGACCTGTGCGTCCAGGCCTGCGCCGACGACCCGCAGGTCGCCGTGCACGCCATCCGCCAGCTGGCCCGCATCGGCTTCGGCAAGGTCGCCATGCGCTGGTCGCAGCTCGGCTTCGGCAAGACCTCCTCGACGACCCCGGACGCGCAGACCCCGCGCAACATGATGGGCTTCAAGGACGGCACCCGGAACGTCTCCGGCACCGACGACGCCGCGCTCGACCGGCACGTCTGGGTCGCGCCCAAGGACGTCCCCGGCGCCGCCGCCTGGATGGCCGGCGGCTCGTACCTGGTGGCCCGCCGGATCCGGATGAACATCGAGACCTGGGACCGCACCTCGCTCGCGGAGCAGGAGGACGTCTTCGGCCGCGACAAGGCCGAGGGCGCCCCGGTGGGCAAGTCCAAGGAGCGCGACGAGCCCTTCCTGAAGGCGATGAAGCCGGACGCGCACGTCCGCCTCGCCCACCCGGACAGCAACCACGGCGCGACCATCCTGCGCCGCGGCTACTCCTTCACCGACGGCACCGACGGCCTCGGCCGCCTGGACGCCGGCCTGTTCTTCCTCGCCTACCAGCGCGACGTCCGCACCGGCTTCATCCCGGTGCAGCGCAGCCTGGCCGGCCACGACGCCCTCAACGAGTACATCCAGCACGTGGGCTCGGCGGTCTTCGCCGTCCCGCCGGGCGTCCGCGGCAAGGACGACTGGTGGGGCCGGGCGCTGTTCGCCTGACGGCGCCGCACCCCGTAGCCCGTAGCTCGCAGAGGAGGGAACCACCGTGTTCAGCAACTACCTGATCGGCCTGCGCGAGGGTCTGGAGGCCAGCCTGGTCGTCTGCATCCTCGTCGCCTACCTGGTCAAGACCGGCAACCAGCACAAGCTGCCGGCCATCTGGGCCGGCGTCGGCATCGCCGTCGCCATCAGCCTCGCCTTCGGCGCGGGGCTGGAGTTCGGCAGCTCCGAGCTCACCTTCAAGGCGCAGGAGGCGCTGGGCGGCAGCCTGTCGATCCTCTCCGTCGGCCTGGTGACCTGGATGGTCTTCTGGATGAAGCGCACCGCGCGGCACCTGAAGGCCGAGCTGCACGGCAAGCTGGACGCGGCCCTCGCCATGGGCACCGGCGCGCTGGTGGGCACCGCCCTGCTGGCCGTGGGCCGGGAGGGGCTGGAGACCTCGCTCTTCGTCTGGGGCTCGGTGCGGGCCGCCGGCGACGGCGCGGGCCCGCTCACCGGGGCGCTGCTGGGCATCGCCACCTCGATCCTGCTGGGCTGGCTCTTCTACCGCGGTGCGCTGAAGATCAACCTGGCGAAGTTCTTCACCTGGACCGGCGGGATGCTGGTCGTGGTCGCCGCGGGCGTGCTCGCGTACGGCGTGCACGACCTCCAGGAGGCCGACTTCCTCGGCGGCCTGGGCACCACGGCCTTCGACATCAGCGCCACCATCCCGCCGGACAGCTGGTACGGCACGCTCCTCAAGGGCACCTTCAACTTCCAGCCCGACCCGACCGTCCTCCAGGTCACGGTGTGGGCGCTGTACCTGATCCCCACGCTGGCGCTCTTCCTGGCCCCGGTAGGGTTTCGTCCGTCGACGGGGGCGAAGGAGCAGAAGGTTGAACGGGGTGGGAAGGCTGACCAGGCGGGGCCTGCTGACGGCACTGCTGAGCGCGGCGGCGCTGACGGCGAGCGGCTGCGTGACGGTGCACGGGGAGCAGGCGCTCGTACCGTCGGCGACCAGGCCTGAGGCCGCGACGGCCCTCAAGGACTTCCTCGTCACGTACAACAAGGCCGAGCAGGCCTATGACGCCCGGCTGCTGGACGCCGTGGTGGCCGGGCCCTACGGGGACGGCAAGAAGGCCGGCCTGCGGACCCTCAAGGCCCTCAAGCCGGGCGGGAACACCAAGTTCAAGCCGCTGGTGCTGAGCGACGCCTCCTTCGTCATCCCGAAGGCCACCGGCTGGCCGCGCTTCTTCGTCGCGAACACCGACAGCAACCGGGACACCGGGACCTCTAAGGCGAGCAGCCGCGTGATGCTGGTCTTCACCAAGTTCGCCGCCGACCTGCCGTGGAAGGTCACGTACGTGGCCGTCCTGATGCCGCAGGAGGTGCCGGCCTTCACGACGGACCCGCAGGGCTGGGCCGAACCGCTCGACCCGCACGCGACGGACCTGGCGATCGCGCCGGCCGAGCTGAGCAAGCGGTACACCGCCTACCTGGCGGACGGGCGGCCCAACGGCTTCGCGCCGGGGGACGAGACCACCGGCCGGCGGGCCGTGCGGGCCCGGTACGCCGACAAGCCGGGCATGACCACGCAGTGGATCGACCAGCCGCTGGACGCGGGCGCGTACCTCCCGATCGGGCTGCGCACGCAGAACGGCGGCGGCTTCGTCTTCTTCTCCTCCCGGCACGTCGAGCAGCAGAAGATCGACAAGTCGGTGAAGGGGGCCAAGCTGCCGACCAGCGCGAGCCTGCGGGCCCTGATCACGGGCACGGCCGACACGACGCTGGTACGGGAGTTCCTGTCGGCCCAGACGGTCTCGGTCCCCCCGGCCGGGCCGGCCGGCGCCAAGGCCCTCTTCCTCAGCCGCACCCAGGCCCTGGTCTCCGCCCAGGGCTCCTGACTGCGGCCGCCCCGGTCACCACAACCGGTCGATCGTGCCCGGGTACAGACCGATGCGGGCACTGGTGAAGAGCGGGCGGGCGGCGCGGGCCCGGTCGGTGAAGAACGCCCCCATGGTGACCTTGTCGAAGCCGGCCCGATCGCTGGGAAACGGCTCCTCGGGCGTCCCGCCCACCAGCACGCTCCCACCCAGCTCCGCCCACCCGGCCGCCCGGTAGAACCGCGCCAGCCCCCGGTCACAGGTGAACAACCCGACCTCGACGGCGACCGGTTCGGCCCTGCCTGACGGGTCTCTTCCGTCGGGCGGGACCGTCCCTTCGGCCAGGGCCGTGCGGGCGGCCTCGGCCAGGCGGCGGCCGTGGCCCCGGCCGCGGGCGGCGGGGTGGGTGACGACGGCACTCAGGCCGGCGGCGCGCCACTGTTCGCCGGCGTGGTGGAGCGTCTTGAACAGCAGGTCCAGGGCGGCGAGTACGCGGCCGTCGGCGTCGACCAGGACCATGGAGCGGGGGCGCAGCAGCGGATCGTGCCCGTACGTCGCCTCGCCCTCGGGCGGCCAGGCCTCGTCCTGCAGCGCCTCCACCTGCACCCGCAACGCCCCGGGCAACTCCCCGTACATCTCAATCCGCATCCCCCCAGTCTGCCCCCGCCGAGCGCAACCGGGCCGCGGTGGGGCGGTCAGCCTCGGCCGATGTAGGGCATGTTGGTGGCAAGGACCGTGGTGAACTGGATGTTCGCCGACAGCGGCAGGGACGCCATGTGGAGCACCGTCCGCGCCACGTCGTCCGCCGCCATCACCGGCTCGACCGCCAGCGACCCGTTCGCCTGCAGGATCCCGGTCTGCATCCGCTCCGTCATCTCCGTGGCGGCATTGCCGATGTCGATCTGCCCGCAGGCGATCCCGTACGGCCGGCCGTCCAGCGAGAGCGACTTCGTCAGGCCGGTCACCGCGTGCTTGGTCGCCGTGTAGGCCACCGAGTTCGGCCGCGGCACCTGCGCCGAGATGGAGCCGTTGTTGATGATCCGGCCGCCCTGCGGGTCCTGCTCCTTCATCTGCCGGAAGGCCGCCTGCGCGCACAGGAACGCCCCGGTCAGGTTCACGTCCACCACCGAACGCCACGCCTCGTAGGAGATGTCCTCCAGCGCGACCCCGGCCGGCCCGAACGTGCCCGCGTTGTTGAAGAGCAGGTCGAGCCGCCCGTACCGCTCCCGGACGGCCCCGAAGAGCGCGGCCACCTCCGCCGGGTCGCTCACGTCCGCCGGTACGCACAGGACCTCCGCGGACCCGGCCGCCGCGGCCGTCTCCTCGAGCGCGGCGAGGCGCCGGCCGGCCAGCGCCAGGGACCAGCCCGCCCCGGCCAGTGCGAGCGCCACGGACCGGCCGATGCCGGAGCCCGCGCCGGTCACTACAGCGATCTTCTTCTGAGGTGCGTCCATGAGGCCGCAGAGTACGGGACGAGCAGACCCGGCCCCCGGACGTTCCGCCTGCTGAAACGCACGGTGCGCGGGGGCATGCGCGCACACGATGGGGAGGCCCCATGAGCGACACCGGACCCGCGCCCGGAACGACCGCCACCGCCGCCTCGGCCGCCCCCGCCCGGGGCCCGGGACGCCGCGGCCTCCCCCAGCCCGCCGGTCCGCCCGGCACCACCGCCGCCCGCCGCACCGGCCTGCTGGTCACCTTCCTGCTCGGGGCGCTGAGCGCGATCACCCCGCTCACCATGGACATGTACCTGCCGGCCCTGCCGGAGATCACCGACGAGCTCGCCAGCCCCGCCGCGGCGATCCAGCTCACCCTGACCGCCTGCCTGGCCGGCACCGCGCTCGGCCAGCTGGTGGTGGGCCCGCTCAGCGACCGGTACGGCCGGCGCCGGCCGCTGCTGGCCGGTCTGGCCGGGTACGTCCTGGCCAGTCTGGCCTGCGCGGTGGCGCCGAGCGTCGGGCTGCTGATCGGCTGCCGGCTGGCCCAGGGCCTGGCCGGCTCGGCCACCATCGTGATCGCCCGGGCCTGCGTCCGGGACCTGTACGACGGCATGGAGATGGCCCGCTTCTTCTCCACGCTGCTGCTGATCTCGGGGGCGGCCCCGGTGATCGCCCCGCTGATCGGCGGGCAGTTGATGCGGTTCGCGCCCTGGCGGGCGGTGTTCCTGGTGCTGGCCGCCTTCGGGGTGCTGCTGGCGCTGGCGGTCTGGCGGCTGCTGGCCGAGACGCTGCCGCCGGAGCGGCGCAACTCCGGCGGTCCGGCCGCGGCCCTGCGGACCATGCGGGGGCTGCTGCGGGACCGGGTCTTCACCGGCTACATGCTGGCCGGCGGCTTCACCTTCGCCACGATCTTCTCGTACATCACCGCCTCGCCCTTCGTGATGCAGGAGGTCTACGGGGCCTCCCCGCAGGCCTTCAGCCTGCTCTTCGGGCTCAACGCGGTCGGCCTGATCATCGCCGGCCAGGTCAACGGCAAGCTGCTGGTGGGCCGGGTGCCGCTGGACCGGCTGCTGTCGGGCGCGCTGCTGCTCAGCGTGGCCGCGACCACCTCGCTGGTCCTGCTGACCACGGGGGTGTTCGGGTCGGCGGGGCTGGTGCCGGTGGCGGCGAGCCTGTTCGTGATGATGTCGGCGATGGGCGTCGCGCTGCCCAACACCAACGCGCTGGCCATGATGCACACCCCGCACGCCGCCGGCAGCGCCTCCGCGCTGCTGGGCACCGCGCAGTTCCTGGTCGGCGCGGCGGCCTCGCCGCTGGTGGGCCTGGCGGGCGAGGGGACGGCGGTCCCGATGGCGGTGGTCCAGCTGTCCTGCGCGCTGGCGGCGGCGGGCTGCCTGCGCTTCCTGTGCCGCCCGGCGGCGGCCGGGGACACGGCACCGGCCGGGAGGACCGCACCGGCCGGGGGCACCGCGCCGGCCGCCTAGACTCTTCAGGTGAACGCCATCCCCACCGCCGACGCGCTGCGCGGCGCGCTCGCCGGGCTGCTCGACGGCCTCCCGCCCAAGCAGGCCTCGGCCGCCGTCGAGCGGCTGATCGCCAACTACCGGGGCCGCACCCCGACCGACGCGCCCGTGCTGCGCGACCGCTCCGACGTCGTCGCCTACGCGGCGTACCGGATGCCGGCCACCTTCGAGGCGGTGCGCTCGGCCCTGGCGGCCTTCGCGGACGCGGCGCCGGGGTTCGCCCCGGCCTCCCACGTGGACGTCGGCGGCGGTACCGGCGCGGCGACCTGGGCGGTGGACGCGATCTGGGCGGGCCCCCGCCGGACCACGGTCCTGGACTGGGCGGAGCCGGCGCTGGCGCTGGGCCGGGAGCTGGCCGGGGCCTCCGGGTCGCCGGTGCTGAAGGACGCGCAGTGGAGCCGGGCCGTGATCGGCACGGCCCTGGCGCTGCCGGCGGCGGACCTGGCGACGGTCTCGTACGTCCTGGGCGAACTGACCGAGCAGGCGCGGACGGCCGTGGTGGCGGAGGCGGCGCGGACCGCACAGGCCGTGCTGGTCGTCGAGCCGGGGACGCCGGAGGGCTACCTGCGGATCCGGGCGGCCCGGGACCAGCTGATCGCGGCCGGTTTCACGGTCGCGGCGCCCTGCCCGCACTCCGGCGCCTGCCCGATCGAGGTGGGCGCGGACTGGTGCCACTTCTCGGCCCGGGTGAGCCGGTCCTCCCTGCACCGGAAGGTCAAGGGCGGGTCGCTGGCGTACGAGGACGAGAAGTTCAGCTACGTGGCGGCGACCCGGTTCCCGGTCGAGCCGGCCGCCTCGCGGATCACGCGGCGTCCGCAGATCCGCAAGGGCCAGGTCCTCCTGGACCTCTGCGGCCCCGACGGCCTCTCCCGCACCACGGTCACCAAGCGCCACGGCACCCTCTACCGCGCCGCCCGCGACACCGACTGGGGCGCCCCCTGGCCCCCGCCCGAGGCCGACCCGGCCGAGTAGCGGCGGGCCGTGTTGCGCTGTGCGCAACGGCCGTTGCGCAGAGGGCACATGGGTCGGACGATGGCGGCATGTTGCGGTTCGAGTTCACGGCGCCCGTCATGCCGGTGCTGGTCATCGAGGAGCCGGCCGACGCCGTGCCGGTCGCCCGGGCGCTGGTGGCCGGCGGGCTGACCGCGGTCGAGATCACGCTGCGCACGCACCGCGCCCTGGAGGCGATCCGGGCCGTCCGCGACGAGGTCCCGGAGGCCGTGGTCGGCGCCGGTACCGTGCTGCGCGCCGGGGACGCCGAGCGGGCGGTCGCGGCCGGGGCGCGCTTCCTGGTCAGCCCCGGCTGCTCGGCGGGGCTGCTGGCGGCCTTCCGGGCCAGCGGGGTGCCCTGCCTGCCGGGGGTCTCCACCGCCTCGGAGGTGCAGGTGCTGCACGAGCAGGAGGTCCGGGACTTCAAGTTCTTCCCCGCCGAGGCCGCGGGCGGCACCCGCTACCTGCGCTCCCTCGCGGGGCCCTTCCCGGCGGCGCGCTTCTGCCCGACCGGCGGCATCACGGCGGCCGCCGCACCCGACTACCTCGCGCTGCCGAACGTCGCCTGCGTCGGCGGCAGCTGGCTGCTCCCCCCGGACGTGCTGGCCGCCCGGGACTGGGGCCGGGTCACGGCCCTGGCGGCCGCGGCCGCCGTGCTGGCCGGACCGGCCGCCCGCTGAGGCGGCACCGGCCCGGGACGGGTCAGCGGCTCAGCGGCCAGGCCACCGCGTGGGCGTCGTGGTCGGCCTCGGCCGCGTGCTGGGCGCAGGCGTCGGTCAGGGTCTCCAGCAGGGTCAGCGGGTCCGGGAGGGGGTTCTCCGGTCCGCGGATCCAGCGGACGGACTGCTCGCCCGGCAGCTCGGCCGGGGGGACGAGGACGTAGCTGCCGCGGCAGTGCCAGCGCAGCCCCGGGTGCTCGTCCATGGTCTCGGGGTGGCAGTCCAGCTCACAGGGCCACCACTCGTCCTCGTCCTCGGGGGTGCCGCGGGTGGCGGTGAAGAACATCAGCCGGCCGTGCGTCTCGTCGTCCGAGGACTGGACGACCGGGCCGGGCTCGATCCCGGCGGCCAGCAGCCTCTTGAGGGCGGCCCGCCCGGCGGCCAGCGGGACGTCCAGGACGTCGTGGACCATGCCGGTCGCGGTGATGAAGTTGGCCTGCGGGTGGTTGCGGGCCCAGCGCTCGATCTGGCCGCGGTCGGTGGTGGACTGGGTCTGCCACGCGAAGGAGAGCGGGTGCCGGGCGGGGGTGGGGCAGCCCATGCGGTCGCACGAACATCGATAGCCGACCGGATGGGCCGCGGGGGCTATCGGCATCCCCGCCGCCGCCACGGCCAGCAGCATCGTCTCGCGGTCACGCCCGGGGTCCTCGGCGACGGCGGGCTTGCGCAGCCGGCCCAGCCACTGGGAAATCCTGTTCTGCTCACCGCGTTTGACGCGGTCGGATCCAGACCCCATGTATCCCCTCATCCTCCGTCGGCCCCGGCAGACCGTTCCATGCTCCCACCATCCTGGGCCCCGGGTGACCGCACTCCTCAACCGGGGCCGCGGACCCCTACCTTCCGCTCCCCTCACCCCCTCGACAAATAGGCCCATATATCGACAATCAACCCGTGCGGGGACCGGCCTCCGCACGTGTGTGCCGCCTCCCCGCCCGGATCCGGGCAGCGCCCCGGTGACTTTCGCCACCCTCCGTTCGCCCTCCGCGACCACAAACCACCCGAACAGTTCAATGCGCGGCCGGGCCGGAGGAGAGACGATTCTCTTCCGCGCCGCCAACCCTCGCGTCGCGGTCGTCGTGTCCCGTGAGGAGCCTTCTTTGCGCCGAGACGCCACACCCCGCCGGTACCTGATGTGCCCACCCACGCACTTCAAGGTCACGTACTCCATCAACCCGTGGATGGATCCCGCCAAGCCGGTGGACCTGTCGTTGTGCATGACCCAGTGGGAGGACCTGCGCGACCGCTACCGGGCGCTCGGCCACACCGTGGAGCTGCTGGAGCCCCGCCCCGAGCTGCCGGACATGGTCTTCGCGGCCAACGGCGCCACCGTCATCGACGGCCGGGTGCTGGGCGCCCGCTTCGCCTATCCGGAGCGGACCGCCGAGGCCGAGGAGCACCTGGCCTGGTTCCGGGCCCACGGCTTCACCGACGTCCACGAGCCCTCGCACGTCAACGAGGGCGAGGGGGACTTCGCGGTCACCGCCTCGTACGTGCTGGCCGGCCGGGGCTTCCGGTCCTCGCCGCTCTCGCACGACGAGGCGCAGGAGTTCTTCGGCCGCCCGGTGATCGGGCTGGACCTGGTGGACCCGCGGTACTACCACCTGGACACCGCGCTGTCGGTGCTGGACGGCGACGAGGTCATGTACTTCCCCGACGCCTTCTCGCCGGGCAGCCGGGCGGTGCTGCGCCGGCTCTTCCCCGACGCGCTGATCGCCACCGCCGCCGACGCGGCCGCGCTGGGGCTCAACGCCGTCTCGGACGGGCACCACGTCCTGCTCCCGCAGGCGGCGGTGGGGCTGTTCGCCCCGCTGCGGGCCCGCGGCTTCGAGCCGCTGGGCATGGACCTGGGCGAACTCCTCAAGGGCGGTGGCAGCGTGAAGTGCTGCACGCAGGAGCTGCGGCCGTAGACCGGCGGGCGGGGTCCGGCCGGTCTACGGCCGGGCCCCGCACCCGGGTCAGTGGATCTCGGTGACCACCACGTCCAGGGACCAGGCCTTGCCCGGCTTGGCCGGCGCCTCGCCCTCGACCAGGTAGCCCAGGTCCCGCAGCGCGGTGCGCAGCTCGGCCGGGCCGGCCGGGACGGTGCCGGTCCGCAGCAGGTCCCGGACCAGCCGGCCCTTGGTGGCCTTGTTGAAGTGGCTGACCACGGACCGCTTCTCCACGCCGTCCACGATCTGCGACTGGAGCACCCGCACGGTGGCGGTCCGCCCGGCGACCTCGCCCTTGGGCTTCCAGGCCGAGGCGTAGGCGGCCGAGCGCAGGTCCAGCACCAGCCCGTCGCCGGCCGCGGCCGGCATGACCTCGGCCATCGGGGTCCGCCAGTACGCCCCCAGCGCGCCGAGGGCGGGCAGCTTGACGCCCATCGAGCAGCGGTAGGAGGGGATCCGGTCGTCCACGCCGACGGCACCCCACAGGCCGGAGAAGACCAGCAGGGTGCGCGAGGCCAGGGCGCGGGCGGCCGGTTCGAGCCCGGCCAGGTCCAGGGCGTCGTAGAGGACGCCGGTGTAGATCTCGGCGGCCGGGCGGGCGGCGGCGGTGCGCAGCTCGGCGTTCTTGGCGACCTCGCCGCGCAGGCCCTCGCTCAGCCCCAGCACCTCGCGGGCCTTGTCCTCGTCGCCCGCGCACAGCTCGACCAGTTCCTCGAAGACCGCGGCCCGGGCCGCGGCCAGCCCCGGCAGGGAGAGCCCCTCGGGCTTGAGCGGTGCGCCGGAGCCGCCGGCGGCCTTTCCTTCGGACGGCGGCAGCAGCACGAGCACGGGGTTCTCCTTCTTCACGTACGGGACGGGGGTGCGGCCCCGCCACCAGCGTAGGGGGTGCCGGGCGGGCTCCCGGCCGCCGTCCGCCGTGCGGGCGCCCCTCCCCCGCCCTACGCTCGGGGCATGCCCCGCCGCCCGATGCGCCTGTCCGAGGACGCCGAAGCCGCGCTGCGGTCCGCCCTGCAGAAGCTGCGGACCCGGCTCCAGGTCCCCGCCGCCTTCCCGCCGGCCGTGCTGGCCGAGGCCGAGGCCGCCGTGCACGCGCCGAGCCTGCCCGACGAGGACGCCACCGAGCTGCCGCTGTTCACGATCGACCCGCCGGGCGCCAAGGACCTCGACCAGGCGATGTACCTGGAGCGGCGGCCCGGCGGCGGCTTCCGGGTGTACTACGCCATCGCCGACGTGGCGGCCTTCGTCCCGCCCGGCGGGGCGCTGGACACCGAGGCCCACAAGCGGGTCGAGACGCTGTACTTCCCCGACGGCAAGGTGCCGCTGCACCCGCCGGCCCTCTCGGAGGGCGCGGCCAGCCTGCTGCGGGACCAGAACGCCCCGGCCCTGCTGTGGCAGCACGACCTGGACGCGCACGGCGAGGTCGTGCGGTCCACGGTCCGCCGGGCGCTGGTCCGCAGCCGGGCCCAGCTGGACTACGCGGCGGTCCAGCGGGCCATCGACGCGGGCACGGCCGAAGAGCCGCTGGTCCTGCTGCGCGAGGTCGGCACGCTGCGCCAGGCCGTCGAGGTGGCGCGCGGCGGCATCTCGCTCGACCTGCCCGACCAGGAGGTCACCTTCGAGGACGGGCAGTTCCGGCTGACCTACCGGGCCCAGCTGCCGGTGGACGGGTGGAACGAGCAGATCTCCCTGATGACCGGCATGGCCGCGGCGAAGATCATGCTGGACAGCGGGGCGGGCGTGCTGCGGGTGCAGGGCACCAGCGCGCCGGACGTGGTCGCCCGGGTGCACGCGATCGCCGCGTTCCTGGGCATCGACTGGCCGCACCACCTCTCGTACGCCGACCTGGTGCGCAGCCTGCGACCGGAGACGAACCAGAAGCACGCCGCCTTCCTGCACGAGGCCCGGGCCATGCTGCTCAAGGCGGAGTACACCTCCTTCACGGACCACCACCCGCCGGCCCTGACGATGCACGCGGCGATCGCCGCGCCCTACGCCCACGCCACCGCCCCGCTGCGGCGGCTGGTCGACCGGTACAGCGGCGAGCTGGCCGTGGCGGCCTGCGCCGGGCAGGACCCGCCCGCATGGGTGCTGGCCGCCCTGCCGGGCCTCCCCGCGGACATGAAGCGGAGCAAGGGCAGCCAGGCGGACGGGGGTTCCGTGGACATCATGGAGGCGGCGCTGCTGCTGCACCGCAAGGGCGAGTTCTTCGACGCCGCGCTGGTGGACACGGACGCGGAGAAGGGCCACCCGGAGCGCGGTCAGGTGCAGCTGGCGGACCCGCCCGTGGTCGCCAGGGTCGGCGCGGACCGGGACCTCTCGCCCCTGCTGGGCACGACCGTCCGGGTCCGTCTCGACCAGGCGGACCCGGCGGCCGAGCACGACCAGGTGCTCTTCACGCTCTCGTAGCGGCCGCCCGCAGCGCCCCGACCAGGGCGGCCGGGTCGTCGGCGTGGAACCGCAGGCAGGTCGCCTCGCCCCGGGCCCCCAGCGGCCGGAGGTACGCCAGCGGCCGGGTGAGTGCCACGCTGACGGTGGTCTGGCTGCCCACGACCAGGTCCAGGCTCCCGTCCGGACCGGCCTGGAGCAGCCGGCCCTCGGGATAGCGCCGGTCCACCCGTACGGAGGCGATGGCGTCGGCCGGTACCTCCAGGTCGAACAGCGCGCCGTACCGCACCCGCAGGGACCCGTCGGCGCGCACCACGTGCGGCCGCGTCACACAGGCCGCGTGCAGGGCGAGCACCAGCACGATCCCGTACAGGTCGAGCACGAGCACCGCCCGGTGCACGGCCGGCCAGGGGATCAGCAGCGCCAGGCCCACCGTCTCGATCACGGAGACGAAGAGCATGCCGTACACCATCGCGGTCTGGGGGCCGGTGTACCCGGCGGCCAGGTCGCCGGCGCGGACGCCGTGCCGGCGCCGCCGCACCCACAGCCAGAGCGAGGCCAGTCCGCGCAGTTCGTGGGCGACCAGCCGGCGCAGCCACACCGGTGTCGCGGCCGGGGCCGTCGTCCTCGTCATGTCCCGCCGTCCTTCCGTGCCGCGGTGATCTTCTGCTGCATGCCGGCCATCAGGAGCCGGACCACCTCCGCCTGGGCGGGGGCGAAGTCCTCGAGGAGCGCC
Organism: Streptomyces sp. NPDC089919; assembly: GCF_040684615.1. Taxonomy (NCBI): domain Bacteria; kingdom Bacillati; phylum Actinomycetota; class Actinomycetes; order Kitasatosporales; family Streptomycetaceae; genus Streptomyces; species Streptomyces sp. NPDC089919. The sequence continues at coordinate 8,327 of NZ_JBFBGK010000019.1, read as the reverse complement.
CGGGTGAAGCCGGGGGCCGCGGGCCCGGCGGCGGGCAGGGCCGCCAGCACCTCGGGGGGCACGGCCGCGACCAGGTCCCGGGCCAGCGGGCCGATCCGGGGGTCGTCCGGGGCCGCGTCCACCAGCTCGTCCAGCCGCTCGTAGAGGGCGAGCACGCCCGGGTCGGCGGCCAGCGGGGCGAGGGCGGCGTAGAGCTCCGCGCCGCCGGTGCCCGCGGTGTCCAGCAGGGCCAGGTGCTCCCGGTCCTTGGCGGCCGTCGGGGAGTCGGTGGCGGGGGCGGTGGCCAGCAGGGCCGCCAGGGCGGGCGAGAGCGCCTCGGTGTCCCCGTCGGGCGCCTCGCGCAGCGCGGCCAGCCGACGGCGGCGCTCCCGGATCTCCGCCTCCTGCCGGGCCAGGTCGGCGTCCAGCTCCGCCAGTACCTCGGCCAGCTCGCGGCCGGCCTCGTCGGCGAGCACGTCGCGCACCTCGTCCAGGGCCAGGCCCAGCTCGGTCAGCCGCCGGATCCGGGCCAGCAGGACGGCGTCCCGCACGGTGTACGCGCGGTAGCCGTTGGCCCGGCGGTGGGGCTCGGGCAGCAGCCCGACATGGTGGTAGTGCCGGATCGCCCGGGTGGTGACCTGGGGGCACCTCCCAGCGGTAGCTGGGGGAGAGGGCGGCGATCTCTCCGATCCGCATGGGGCCAGTAGAAACCCTGCCGCTGCGGCAGGGTCAAGCGGCGCCCGCGGGCCCGGGTAGCATGGTCACCACGGCAGACGAGCCGGCCGGACGGCCGCGTCGGGGAACGCAAAAGCCCCGCCGAGGAACGTCCGGGCTCCACAGGGCAGGGTGGTGGGTAACGCCCACCCGGGGTGACCCGCGGGACAGTGCCACAGAAAACAGACCGCCGGGGGCTTCGGCCCCCGGTAAGGGTGAAACGGTGGTGTAAGAGACCACCAGCGCCTGAGGTGACTCAGGCGGCTAGGTAAACCCCACCTGGAGCAAGGTCAAGAAGGACCGGAGCGATCCGGTCCTGCGCGGACGTTCGAGGGCTGCCCGCCCGAGTCCGCGGGTAGACCGCACGAGACCGGTGGCAACACCGGTCCTAGATGGATGGCCGTCTCCCCGGCGACCGCGAGGTCTCCGGGAGACAGAACCCGGCGTACAGGCCGACTCGTCTGCCGCCTTTCCGCCGGGCCCCCCCTATCTACTGCGCCCCCTGGGTGCGACTAGCGCAGGCCGGACTGCGAGCGGATGGTCAGCTTGCCCTTCTCGAAGAGGAAGCTGGCCGCGCCGAAGGTGCTGGACTGGGTGCACTCGTACATCGAGCTGTAGTAGCCGCCGGTCGACGAGGCCTGGGCGACGCGCACGCAGGTGCCCGAGCCCGCGATCGCCTTCATCTGCGCGATGGTCTTGCCCTTGGTGATCTTGAGGTACTTGGCCTTCGTCATCTTGCCGTTGGACGTGCCGCCGTCCAGGCCGGCCTGGGTCTTGATGCCGAGCTTGTTGTTGCTGAAGGTGAAGGACGCGGTGCTGTAGGCCTTGTTGCCCTTGCAGTCGTACGTCTTGTAGGTGATACCGCCGCCGGAGGAGCTGTCGACCAGCTTGCAGGCGCCGGTGCCCGCGGTGGCCTTCAGGGTGGCGATGGAGCTGCCGAGCTTGACCTTGTCGTACTCGGCCTTGGTGATGGACGCGGTGGCGGCGGAGGCCGTGGTCGCGGTGGCCAGGCCCATGGCCGCGGCGAGCACGGGCACGGCGAGCAGACGCATGCGGGACATTCCGGTTTCCTTCGTCAGAAGTGGCGACTCGCACGGAGCGAGCCGAAGATCACCGGAATGGTGCACACACTTTCGAGCCACCCGGAAGGGGGCATTTTTCGGAAGGATGCCGTCCGGCTGAACCGGACGACACCCCTCCGACCTGCGTCAACGCAGGTTCACCGCAGATGTGACGTGTCGTTCAGCAGCCGGACCGAGGCGTTCCCGTCGGTGTAGTACGCCACCGCCGAGAGCGAGGCCGCGGCCAGCTCCATGCGGAACAGCGCCTCCGGCGGCGCCCCGAGGGCGAGCCGCACCAGCGTCTTGACCGGGGTCACGTGGGTGACCAGCAGGACGGTGCGGCCCTGATGGCGGGTCAGCAGCCGGTCCCGGGCGGCCGTGACGCGGCGGGCGACCGCGGCGAAGCTCTCGCCGCCGGGCGGCGCCGCCTTGGGCGAGGCCAGCCAGGCGTCCAGCTCCGCCGGGAAGCGCTCGCGCGCCTCGGCGAAGGTCAGGCCCTCCCAGGCGCCGAAGTCCGTCTCCCGCAGCCCCTCCTCGACGGTGACGTCGAGGCCGAGGCGCTGGGCCACCGCCTGGGCGGTCTGCCGGCAGCGCCGCAGCGGGGAGGTGACGATCTCCTGGATCGTGCCGCGGGCGGCCAGCGAGGCGGCCACCGCCTCGGCCTGCCGCAGCCCGGCCGGGGACAGCTCCGGGTCGGTGCCGCCGCTGCCGGAGAACCGCTTCTGGGGCGTGAGCGCCGTCTCGCCGTGCCGCAGCAGCACGAAGGTCGCGGGGGTGCCCAGGTCGGGGGCGCCCCAGCCGGGGGCGCCGCTGGTCGCGGCCGCCGGGGCCTCGGTGGCCACGGCCGCGGGGGCCGGGGCCGGGGCTGCGGCGTTCCGCGCCGCGCTGCCGGCCGCGAGCGCCGCCCGGGCCGCCGCGGCGCCCGCCGCCGCGTCCCCGGGGGGACCCGCGGGCGGCGGCACGGCCAGGGCGCGGGCGGTGCCCGCGTCCAGGGCCGCCGAGGAGGCCGAGGGGGCCCACTGCTTGCCCTTCTTGCCGGCGTCCATGGCTTCGTTGGCCAGCCGGTCCGCGTGCTTGTTCTGCTCGCGCGGGATCCACTGGTACGTCACCTGGCGGCCGGGCAGGACCCGGGCGGCCTCGGCGGCCAGCGGCTTCATGTCCGGGTGCTTGATCTTCCAGCGGCCGGACATCTGCTCGACGACCAGCTTGGAGTCCATCCGGACCAGGACCTCGGCGTCCGGGAAGAGCTCGGCCACCGCCTTGAGCCCGGCGACCAGGCCCTTGTACTCGGCGACGTTGTTCGTCGCGACGCCGATGTACTCGGCCCGCTCGGCCAGCGTCTCGCCCGTCGCCGGGTCGAGCACGACCGCGCCGTAGCCGGCGGGCCCCGGGTTGCCCCGGGAGCCGCCGTCCGCCTCGACGACCAGTCGCATCAGATGCCCGAGTCGGCCGTACGGACCAGGATCCGGCCGCAGTTCTCGTGCCGCACCACCTTGTCGCGGGCCGCGGCCTTGATCTCGTTGATCTCGGCCATGTCCAGCTCGATCTGGCAGCCCATGCAGCGGCGCTGGTACAGCTTGGCCGCGCCCACGCCGGCCTGCTTGGCGCGGATCTTCTCGTACAGGGCGATCAGGTCGGCCGGCACGGAGCCGGAGACGACCTCGCGCTCCTTGGTGACCGAGGCGGCCTCGGCGTCCAGCTCGGCGGTGGCGGCGTCCCGGCGGGAGGTCGCGTCGTCGGTCTTGGCCTGCACGGAGGAGACGCGCTCGGTCAGCTCGGTGACCCGCTCGGCGGCGGACTCGCGGCGCTCCATGACCTCGAGGACCACGTCCTCCAGGTCGCCCTGGCGCTTGGCGAGGGAGACCAGCTCGCGCTGGAGGTTCTCCAGGTCGCGGGGCGAGGAGACGGCGCCGGAGTCCAGGCGCTGCTGGTCGCGGACCGCGCGCTGGCGGACCTGGTCGACGTCCTGCTCCGCCTTGGTCTGCTCGCGGGCGGTGTCGCTCTCCTCGGTCTGGGCGGCGATCAGCAGGTCGCGCAGCTGGGCCAGGTCCTTGGTGAGGGAGTCGAGCTCGGCGTGCTCGGGCAGCGACTTGCGCTTGTGGGCGAGCTGCGACAGCCGTACGTCCAGGGCCTGGACGTCGAGAAGTCGGATCTGGTCGGCGGGCTCGGCGTTCAGTTGGGGGCTCCATCGGTAGTGGTGGGGACGGTGGACGGCGCGTGGCCGGTCCAGGGGTCGGTGACCGTGTGCGAGACGTGGGTGCGCAGACCCCAGCCGTGCCGGTCGGAAATCGCGTCGAGCTGGGCCGCGGCCTGCTCGCACCAGGGCCACTCGGTGGCCCAGTGGGCGGCGTCGACGAGGGCCGGCGGGCCGGTCTCGCGCGCCTCGGACACCGGGTGGTGCCGCAGGTCGGCGGTCAGGAAGGCGTCCACCCCGGCCGCCCTGACCTGCGGGAAGAGGCTGTCGCCGGAGCCGCCGCTGACCGCGACGGTACGGATGACCGCGTCGGGGTCGCCGGCCACCCGGATGCCCTGGGCGGTACGCGGCAGCCGGGCTGCGGCGCGGGCGGCGAACTCGCGCAGGGTCTCGGGGCGGTCCAGCTCGCAGATCCGGCCCAGGCCCCGGCGGCCCGCCGGGTCGGTGGGGTCGGGTACCAGCGGGCCGGTGATCCGCAGGTCCAACGCGCCGGCCAGGGCGTCGGAGACGCCGGGGTCGGCGGTGTCGGCGTTGGTGTGCGCCACGTGCAGGGCGATGTCGTGCTTGATGAGCGTGTGCACGACCCTGCCCTTGAAGGTGCCGGCCGAGACGGTCGTGGTGCCGCGCAGCCAGAGCGGGTGGTGGGTGACGACCAGGTCGGCACCGATGCGCACGGCCTCCTCGGCGATCTCCTGGACCGGGTCCACCGCGAACAGCACGCGGCCGACCTCGGCGTCCGGGTCGCCGCAGACCGTTCCGACCGCGTCCCACTGCTCGGCCCGCTCGGGGGGCCAGAGGGCGTCGAGCGCGGCGATGACTTCAGACAGACGGGGCACGGAGCCAAGGCTACCGTCCGTAGGGCCGCCGGCCGGTCCCACGGCCCGGCAGCACAACCGCATCGGCTTCCTCAGGCGAATCGCCCGGTGGCCACCCTTATGTGTGAAGCGGGTGTGCTCGTGTTGTTCGGCAGGAAGTGCGAAAACTAGCTTCCTCGCTGGAGGTGACGTACCGATGACAGCCTGTGCCATCGAGACCGCCGCTCCCGCCTTCACGATCGCCGCGGACGGCTCGTACGCCGCGCGGCTGGCGGGCGACGGAGAGGCCCGGTTCCCCGAGCGCTGGACGTTCGAAGGTCCCGAGCCGTACGCGGTGCCGCTCCCCCTGGAGCAGCCCGAGGAGGCCGACAGCGAGGTGCTGCCGCTGGCCGACGGGCGGGTGCTGATCCACCGCCGGGTCGCGGACCGGCACGCCTTCGCCCTGCTCTACCCGACGGGGCACGCGTCGGGACCGCGCACCGGCGAGCTGCCGCTGGGCACCATCGCCGCCGAGGAGGGCCAGCGGGTCCGGCTGCTGCCGCCCGCGCCGGACGGCCGCAGCGCCTACGCCCTGGTCGTCGGGCGCAAGGGCAGCGCGCTCTGGCTGGTCGCCGGGGACGGCGGTACGGGCACCCCGGTGCCGCGCCCCGCGGGCACCGGCACCGCCGGGGGCGGGCCGGTGCCGGTGGCGGAGGTCGCGGGCGCCTGCTCGGGGGGCGTGTGGCTGGACCGGGCGGGCCGGCTGCTGGCCCTGGACCGGGAGCTGGGCGGCCGGGTCAAGGCGGTCTCGGTGGACCTGAGCCGGGGCGGCGAGGTCACCCCGCTGCTGCAGATCGCCGAGGAGAGCGAGGACCGGCTGCTGCTGGCGGAGCCGGACAGCGGGCTGCTGCTGATCCGCTCCGACGCGCCCGGGGAACCCCGGCTGGGCTGGGGGGTGCTGGGCAGCGCCCGGCCGGTGCGGTTCCCGGAGTGCCTGCGGGCGGCGGGGGCGTCGGCGGTGCCGTTCGCGGTGCAGCCGGGCCAGGCGCTGATGCCGGAGAGCTCCGCGGTGGCGCTGCGGCTGCCGGGCGAGGGGGATGCCCCGGACGAGCTGGGGCTGTGGCGGCCGGCCGACAAGCGGCTGTTCCGGCTGCGGCCGCCGGTGGGCTGGCTGGGCGGGACCGGCCTGTGGACCCGGGAGGGCACGCTGCGACTCCCCTACGCCACCCCCGAGGTGCCGTGCGGGGTGCTCGCCACGGCCATTCCGCATCCGGTCCCGGCGATAAGGGTGATCCCCGTCTCGGTGCCCGCGCAGCCGCCCGCCGGAGCGGCCGGACCCGCCGGGTCGAAGCCGGCCCCGCGGCCGGTACCGCTCCAGGAGGCTCCGCTGACCGGGCGGTGAGCAGGACGGCGGCCGGGGTGGCGGCTTGACGGTGCGTCCAGAAACGCTTGAGGACGGCTCGGCGGGCGATTCGCACTCGGAGACTGTCGGTGCGGTCTGGTTAGATGCCTCTGCGACTGGGGGAACGGCTGCGTCAGGGGGGCACGGCCGACAGTCCGAGTAGTGAAGACGGAGTGACTTCGCAGATGTCTCAAGCCATGACCGACACCATGCAGGCGCGCCCGGCGGGGGCCGAGGGCCGCGGCCGGCACCGCGGCGGGGCCGCCCCGGCGGAGGAATCGGCCAAGCCGGTCGTCGGCCGCCACCGCCGGACCTCCGGCGGTTCCACCGCCACCGCTTCCGCTTCGGCTCCGGCCGGGGCCTCGCTGGAGGTCTGACCGGCCGGGGTGAACCGGCCCCGCGGGCCGGTGAGTTGCCGTACAGGGCCCGGGGAGCAGCCGCTCCCCGGGCCCTGTTGTGCGTCCGGGGGCCGGCCCGGGTGTGACGCGCCTGGCGGCAAAACCCCATTGACCTGCAAAGTTTTTGGCGGAGATGATCTCCGGCGTGATTCTTTCCCATGACGCGGCCGGATCCGGCCCTGCCCTCGTCCTCCTCCACTCCGGCGTCTGCGACCGCCGCATGTGGGACCCGCAGTGGGAGGCGTTCCAGGCCGCCGGCTACCGGGTGGTCCGCGCCGACCTCCGCGGTTTCGGCGAGACGCCGGCCGAGGCGGGCGACTACGACCCGATCGCGGACGTGTGGGAGCTGCTGGACTCGCTGGGCATCGAGCGGGCCGCGTTCGTCGGCGCCTCGTACGGCGGCAAGCTGTCGCTGGCCGTCGCGGCCCGGCACCCCGAGCGGGTCACGGCCCTGGCGCTGCTCGCCTCCGGGCTGCCCGGCCGGGCGCCGAGCGAGGAGATCCGCGCCTGGGGCGCCCGGGAGGACGCACTGCTGGAGGCGGACGACCTCGAGGGCGCGGTGGCCCTGAACGTCGACACCTGGCTGGGCCCGGAGGCCTCCGCCGAGACGCGGGCGGCGGTGGCGGAGATGCAGCGCCACGCCTTCACCGTGCAGTTGGCGGCGGAGGCGGCGGCCGTGGCGGCCGCCGAGGCCGCCGGGCCGGAGGCGGCTGAGGCCGAGCCCGAGGCCGAGCCGGAGCCCGCGGCCGCCGAGGAAGCCCCGCAGCCCGCGCCGGAGTTCGACCTCTCCGGGATCACCGCGCCGGCGCTGTCCGTGGGCGGCGCCCACGACTTCGCCCACCACCGCGAGCTGGCCGCGGAGCTGGCCGTCCTGCTCCCCCACGCCCGCCACCGGGAACTCGACTGGGCCGGCCACCTCCCGTCCCTGGAGCGCCCGGAGGAGATCACCGCCCTGCTCCTCGACTTCCTCACCGAGGCCGGCGTACGCGCCTGACGCCCGGACCGCACACCGGTGCCCCGGCCGACTCCTGTCGGCCGGGGCACCGGTGCGTCCGGGCCGTCAGTGGGCGGCCGCGGCGGCCTGGCGGGCGGCGACGTACCGGCTGGTGACGTACATCGGCAGGGCGAAGCCGGCGACCTGGACGAGGGTGGCGGCGGTGGAGTGGGCCTGACCGGCGTGGTCGAGGAGGGCGAGGGCGGCGGCGGTCAGGGCGAAGGCGCCGGTCCAGACGGCCGTGATGACGGTGTTGGCCCGGACGAAGGGCTTGGTGCCCCACACCGCCCGGGGCGTGCCGCGCTTGGCGATGCCGAGCGTGAAGGGCTTGCGGACCAGCAGCGAGACCCCGGCGATCAGGGCGAGCGTGCCGGCGGAGAGGGCGGCCGAGTAGGCGTGCAGGCCCGAGTCCGGGTCGGCGAAGGCGAGGGCCGCCAGGACCGCGAAGAAGGCCGCCGAGCCGGTCTCGATGATCAGCGCGTCGAAGCCAGCCCCGGCCCGCCGCTCCTGCAGGGCCACCCCCACCGCCACCACCAGCGCGGCGAGCGCGCCCCACTGCCACCGGAGTGGCATGTCCGGCTCCCCGGAGAGTGGCGACTCCAGCCCGCCGGCGCTTGAGGCGCGGGGCCCGGGGCGGCGCCCCGGGACCTGGACCCGCCCACCCATGACGGCCGCCGCACCGGGGACGTCCCGATCGCCCCCGGGGAGTGGCATATCCAGCCCCGCCGGCGATTGAGGCGCGGCTTCCGGGCCCGCGCCCGGCCGCTGCGCGAAGCCAGACCCCACCCCAG
>NZ_JBFBGK010000018.1:0-101709 GCF_040684615.1 Streptomyces sp. NPDC089919 | reverse complement strand
CTCCTGAACGTCCTGGAGGAGGGCGAGTTCGCGCTGCCCGAGCTGCCGTCATCCGACGGCCGCGCCCCTTCCGTGCGGTCAGCCCCGGTCGCCGGCCGAGCGCTCCTGCTCGTCGGCCGCGCCGCCGGCCCCCACCAGGCCCTTGGAGACGGTGTCGAGCCGGCCGTCGAAGCGCCGCATGTCGCGCTGCCCGGCGGTGGCGATCAGGCCCGGCAGGTAGCCGCGCACCGACTGCATCCCGCGCAGCCACCACTGCGCGTACACGTGCGCCGAGCGGCGCTCGATGCCCGCCACGATCCGGTCCACCGCGGGGCCCAGCGGGTAGGTGCGGTTGGCGGGCCAGGGCAGCCGCTGGCGCAGCTCGCGCATCACGTCGTCCTGGTCGGCGCCGCGGACCATGTCGGTGTCGGTCCAGGACAGGTAGCCGACGCCCACCTTGACGCCCTTGTAGCCGACCTCGGCGCGCAGGCAGTGGGCGAAGGCCTCGACCCCCGACTTGGAGGCGCAGTACGCGGTCATCATCGGCGCCGGGGTGATGGCGGCCAGCGAGGCGATCTGGAGGAAGTAGCCCCGGCTCTCCGTCAGCACCGGCAGGAAGGCCCGGCCGGTGACGGCGCCGCCGATCAGGTTGACCTCGATCACCCGGCGCCAGGCGGCCGGGTCGGAGTCGGCGAACGGCCCGCCGGCGGCCACGCCCGCGTTGGCGACGACGATGTCGACCTTGCCGAAGCGCTGCTTGACCTCCTCCGCGACCAGGGCCATCGCCTCGTGGTCGGTGACGTCGGCGTGCCAGTACGCGCTGTCGGTGGGCAGCCGCTCGGACACCTCCTTGAGGGCGGCCGGCTCCAGGCCGACCAGCGCGATCTTCGCGCCGCGGGCGGCCAGCTTGCGGGCCAGCAGCTCGCCGACGCCGCGGGCCGCGCCGGTGACGACGGCGACCTGGCCCTCCAGACTCCTGCGTGCGCTCACGAGGTCCCCTCCTTGGCGGGTACGTACTGCCGGGCGAGTTCGGTGATGGTGCGGGTGACGGCCTCGGGGGCCTCCACCGGGGTCATGTGGCCCATGCCGGCCAGCTCGGTGAGCCCGACGCAGTGCGGCAGCGCCGCGGCGAGGGCCCGGGCGTGCCCGACGGGGGTGAGCCGGTCCACGGTGCCGCCGATCACGGCCGTGGGGACCGCCAGCGCGCGGACCCCCGCGTCCAGGTCCAGCGCGGCCAGGACGCCGGACCAGCCGTGCCGGACCGGGGTCGGGCAGGCGTGCACGATCCGGGCGCAGGCCTCGACCTTCTCCGGTGCGGAGCCCGGTCCCATCGTGGCGTACTTGAGGACCTTGCGGGCCACCGGAGTGACCGGGCCCAGCGGCGCGCGGGCGCCGAGCACGGCCCGGGTGGCGCGGGTGCGGAAGGGCCCGGGCCGCAGCGGCAGCACGGTGGACTCCTCGGTCAGCCGGGAGCTGCCGGTGGAGCAGAGCAGCGCCGCGGCGGCGTGCTCGGCGAACTCGGGGCGGCCGGCGGCGGCCATCAGGGTCATGCCGCCCATGGAGTGGCCGCCCAGCACCGCCTTCTCGCCCGGCGCCAGGGTCGCGCCCAGCACCGCGACCAGGTCGTCGGCGAGCGCGGTGGTGCTGTAGCGGCCGGGGGCGGCGGGACTGCGGCCGTGGCCGCGCTGGTCGTAGAGGACCACCCGGTGGGTGGCGGACAGGGCGCGGACCTGGGCGGCCCAGAAGGCGGTGGAGCAGGTCCAGCCGTGGGACAGGACCACCGCGGGGGCGCCGTCGGGGCCGTGCACCTCGACGTGCAGCCGGGCGCCGTCACGGGAGGTGGCCACCAGCTCGCGGCGGGCGGTCGGGGGCGCGTACGGGCCGTCGGTGACGTGCATCAGGCGGGTCATGCGGAGGCCTCCTCGGCGGCGGGGCGCGCGGGGGCCTTCGCCGGAGCCTTGCCCGGGGCCTTGGCCGGGGCCTTGGCCGCGGGCTTCGCGGCGGGTGCCGCGGCCCGGCCGGCCGCCGCCCCGGCGGGGACCTTGCCGGCCAGCCGGACGATCTCGTACTCCGCCAGGTCGACCTCGCGGGTCTCGCGCCGGAACTCGCCGGTGGTGCCGGGCCAGACGGTGGTGTTCCGACCGGCCGCGTCCAGGTACCAGCTGGTGCAGCCGCCGGTGTTCCAGACGGTCCGCTTCATCCGCTCCTGGACCTTGCGGTTCCAGGTGTGCACCGCGGAGGGCCGGGCCGCCAGGGCGACCTTGCCGCCCGGACGGTTGGTGCCGAGCAGGTTCAGCTGGCGCAGGTAGTCGGCCATGTAGTTCAGCTGGGACTCGATCATCAGGATCATGGAGCTGTTCCCGAGGCCCGTGTTGGGCCCGATGATCGTCATCCAGTTCGGGAAGCCGGCCGCGGTCGCGCCGCGCAGCGACTGCATCCCGTCCTTCCACTCCTCGGCCAGGCTGCGGCCGTCGACGCCCACCACCCGGTCGGCGATCGGCATGTCGGTGACGTGGAAGCCGGTGCCGAAGATGATCGCGTCGACCTCGGTCTCGGTGCCGTCGGCGGCCACCAGGGTCGAGCCGCGGACCTCCCGCAGCCCCGAGGCGACCACGTCGACGTCCGGCCTGGCCAGCGCCGGGTAGTACTCGCTGGAGAGCAGGATCCGCTTGCAGCCGATCCGGTAGTCGGGGGTCAGCTTGGCCCGCAGCTGCGGGTCCTTGATCGCCCGCGCCATGTTGGACTTGGCCAGCGACTCGATGAAGCCCAGCTGGTTGGGGTGCTTGGTGAAGGCGCTGACCTGGAGCTCCCGGATCCCCCAGAGCAGGCCCCGGCGGGCGGCCCGGGTGAAGGGCAGCTGGCGGTGCAGCCAGCGCTCGGCGCCGGTGATGGCCCGGTCGGTGCGCGGCAGCACCCACGGCGGGGTGCGCTGGAAGAGGGTCAGCCGGGCCGTGTCGGGTGCGATGGCCGGCACGATCTGGATGGCGGAGGCGCCGGTGCCGATCATCGCGACCCGCTTGCCGCGCAGGTCGTAGTCGTGGTCCCAGCGGGCCGAGTGGAAGACCTTGCCGGGGAAGCCGTCGAGGCCGGGGATCTCGGGCATCTTCGGGTCGGAGAGCGGTCCGGTGGCGGAGACCACCACGTCCGCGGTGAGGGTGCCGCCGGCGGTCTCGATCTCCCAGCGCAGCTCCTCGGCGTCCCAGCGCATCATCCGGACCTCGTGGTTCAGCCGGATGTGCGGGCGCAGCCCGAAGGTGTCGGCGACGTGCTCCAGGTACGCGCGGATGTGCGGCTGGCCGGAGAAGGTGCGCGGCCAGTCCGGGTTGGGGGCGAAGGAGAAGGAGTACAGGTGCGAGGGGACGTCGCAGGCGCAGCCGGGGTAGCTGTTGTCCCGCCAGGTGCCGCCCACCGAATCCGCCCGCTCCAGCACCACGAAGTCGGTGATCCCCTCGCGGCGCAGCCGTACGGCCGCCCCCAGCCCGCCGAATCCGGACCCGACCACCGCCACGCGCACATGCTCGCCCACGCCGCCCGCCCTTCACAGACTCTGCCAGCAATCACTGGCACGGTGGAGCGTAGAACAGCTCCGTACTCATGGGTAGGGGGTCCGCGCGGAAAGTTACCGGCGGTACGAGCCCGCGCGGGCCGGGCCCCTGGCGTCCGGGCGCCGAGCGCTTAGGCTGCGGGTGTGTCGGAACACGAGGCGGGACCCCAGGGCACGGTACGCGAGTACCGGACGGAGGAGCTGGCGGAAGCGGCCGGGATCACGGTGCGCACGCTGCGCTTCTACCGGGAGCGCAAGCTGCTCCCGCCGCCCCGCCGCGAGGGCCGGATCGCCTGGTACGACGACCACCACCTGGCCCGGCTGCGCACCATCGCCGGGCTCCTGGACCGCGGCCACACGCTCGGCGGCATCGCGGAGCTGACGGCGGCCTTCGAGAACGGCCGGGACGTGGGCCAGCTCGGCGCGCTGCTCGGCCTGGGCGAGGACGGCCTGGGCTGGTCCGAGGAGACGCCGGTCCGGCTCACGCCCGAGGCGCTGGCCGACTACTTCGAGGGCGAGGTCACCCCGGAGAACCTGGCCGCCTCCCTGGACCTCGGCTACCTCGCCACCGACGGGGACGAGATCGTGCACGTCAGCCGGCGGCTGCTGGACGTCTCCTCGGCGCTGGTGCGCGAAGGAGTCCCGCTGGCGGCCGTCCTGGAGACCGGCCGCCGGGTCCGGGCGCACGCCGACGCCCTGGCGGCCCTCTTCACCGAGCTCATCGCGGCCCATGTGGCCACCGACCCGGCGGAGCTGCCCAAGGCCGTGGACCACCTCCGGCCACTCGCCAAGAGCGTGGTGGAGGCGGAACTCTCCATGGCGATGGACCGCCGGTTGCGCGGCTGATCCCGGCCGCCGGTCGGGTGGATCAGAGGTCGTAGACGACCGTGACCGGGGCGTGGTCGGACCAGCGCTCCGGGTGCGTCTCGGCGCGCTCGACGAAGCCCTTGACGGCCTTCGCGGCCAGACCGGGGGTGGCGACCTGGAGGTCGATCCGCCAGCCGGCGTCGTTGTCGAAGGCCCGGCCGCGGTAGGACCACCACGAGTACGGCCCGGCCTGCTCCGGGTGCAGGGCGCGCATCACGTCCACGTACCCGGCCTCGTCGTAGACCTCGCCCAGCCAGGCCCGCTCCTCGGGGAGGAAGCCGGCGTTCTTGCGGTTGGTCTTCCAGTTCTTGAGGTCCGCCTCCTGGTGGCAGATGTTCCAGTCGCCGCAGACGACCACCTCGCGGCCGCCCGCCGCGGAGCGCTCCCGCAGCTCCTTGAGGTAGGGCAGGAACTCGCCCATGAACCGGTACTTCTCGTCCTGCTTCTCGGTGCCCGCCTCGCCGGAGGGCAGGTAGAGGCTGGCCACGGTCACGCCCGGCAGGTCGCACTCCACGTACCGGCCGCTACCGTCGAACTCGGTGCTGCCGAAGCCGACCTGCACCCGCTCGGGCGCCCGGCGGGTGTACAGCGAGACGCCGGCCCGGCCCTTGGCCGCGGCGGGCACGTGCACGGTGTGCCAGCCTTCGGGCTCCCGCACCTCTTCGGGGATCTGCTGCGCCTCGGCCCGCACCTCCTGCATGCAGATCACATCGGCGTCGGTCGCGGCCAGCCACGGGACGAGCCCCTTCTTGGAGGCGGCGCGGATCCCGTTCACGTTCACGGAGGTCACAGAGAGCATCCCGGAACCATACCCCCGCCGTTCCGTACGATATTCAAATGTCTCATCCGACCCTGCACGGGATCATCGACATCCGCCCCACCCCGTACGACCACCCGGACGCGGTGAAACTGAACGACCAGGTGCAGCTCGAGTACGCCGAGCGCTACCAGGGCGAGGGCGACGCGACCCCCCTCGACCCCGCGATGTTCACCCCTCCGGGCGGCCTCTACCTGCTGGCCTACAACGAGGCCGGTGAACCGGTGGCCACCGGCGGCTGGCGCGCCCAGGACGCGAACGACGAGGGCTACTCGGACGGCGACGCCGAGATCAAGCGCATGTACGTGGTCCCGGGCGCGCGGGGGCTGGGGCTGGCCCGCCGCATCCTGGCGGAGCTCGAGGCGTCCGCCCGCGCCGCCGGCCGCACCCGGATGGCCCTGGAGACCGGCGACCAGCAGCCCGAGGCCATCGCCCTGTACACCTCCAGCGGCTACGACTTCTGCGCCAAGTTCGGTCTGTACCGCGGCTACGACTCCAGCCGCTGCATGGCCAAGTCCCTGCTCTGACCGGCAGCGCCCCGGCCCGCGGCACCCCGGTGCCGGGCCGGGGCGCCGCCGCGGCCTCAGCTCCAGGCCGGGGCGTCGGTGCCCCAGCGGGAGGGGCCCCGCGGCCAGTCCCGCGGGGCGCCGGCCAGCGGCGGCAGGGCGTGCCGGAGCGGGCCGTAGTCCGAGTCCGCGGTCGCCAGCCACGGCTCGGGCCGGTAGGACGCCCCCGCCGCCGGTACCGACGGCACCTCCCGCACCAGCCACGAGGCGGTCCCCGCCAGCGACAGCCGGACCGCCCGGCCCCCGCCCGCCGCCAGCGCGCGCAGCACCGCGGCGGCGGCGAGATAGCCGGTGCCGTGGTCCAACGCCTGCGCGGGCAGCACCCCGGGGGTGCCCGCCGCGTCCGCCTCGGCCATGGCGATCCCGTACCCGGCCTGCACCAGCGAGTCGAAGCCCCGCCGCCCCGCCCACTCCCCGGTGCCGCCCCACGCGGACAGCTCGGCCACCACCAGCCCCGGGCGCCGCGCCAGCAGCTCCGCCGCCGACAGGCCGAACCGGTCCAGCGCCCCGGGCCGGTAACCGGTCACCACCACGTCCGCCCCGGCCAGCAGCTCCTCGAACACCGCCCGGTCACCGGCCCGCGCGAGGTCCAGCCGCGCGGAACGCTTCCCGAAGCCGGTGTCCGCGTGCGCGTCGTCCGACTCCGGCAGCCCCGGCGGGTCCACCCGGAGCACATCCGCCCCGAGCAGCCCCAGGGTCCGGGTGGCCACCGGCCCCGCGATCACCCGGGTCAGATCCAGCACCCGCACCCCGGCAGCGGCCGGCCCGCCCCCGCCGGCCCCGGCGCGCCACCCGGACCCGGCCTCCGGCTCCGGATCCGGCTCCGGCCCCCAGGTCACCAGCGGCCGGGGCGTCCCGTACCCGCGGGTGACCGCCACCGCCAGGCCGCCCGCGGCGTACACCCGCTCCTGGACCTCGACCGCGGCCCGGCCCGCCAGCTCGGCCCGCAGGTCCTCCGGCCCCGCACCGGCCGGCAGGCCCAGTGCCGCCAGCAGCCGCTCGCGGTGGTGCGGGTAGTTGGCGTGCGTGCGCAGCCAGCCGTCGGCCGTCCGCCAGAACCCCGACAGCGGCGCGAAGCTCTCCGCCGCCCGGCCGGCGATCCGCAGGTGGCGTTCGCTGACGAAGGCCGTGGCCACGGCCCCCTCCGCCACCTCCAGCTCCGGCACCGCGTCCACCGGCCGCCGGTCGGCCCGGACCGCCGCCAGCTCCGCGGCGGCGAGCGAGCAGACCCCGACCGTGGCCCGGGCCAGCTCCCGCACCGGCAGCCGGCCGCCGTCCAGCCCGCCGTCGCCGCGGTACCGCACCCGCTCCACCAGCCCCGGGTCCCCGCCCAGTGCCGCCCACGCCTGCGCGGTGGCCGTGTCCGCCCCGCGCTCCCGCTCACCCTGTCCTGTGGTCATGGCTGATCCTTGCCACACCAACCCCTCCGCCACCACATGGACTTCGTCACCCCAGCCGATAACATCGCGGCACCACAGCAGAAGGAGACGCGGCGCGTGACGGACGGGGTACACCTACGCGTCCCGGTGGGCGCGGACGCACACCGCTGGGTGACCCGCGCGGGCTGCCGCCGCGTGCTGTTCGTGGTCCACAACGTCACCTCCGCGACCCGCCTCCTGGACGTGCTCCCCCTCCTCGACGGCGACCTGCGGCTGCAACTCCTCGCCACCTGTACCGGCTCCTCCCCCTTCCTCGCGGGCGTACCCGAACTGCTCGCGGCCGCCGGCCTGCCGGTGCTGCCCTGGGAACAGGCCACGGCCACCCCGGTCGACTTGGCCGTCGCCGCCAGCTACGGCGGCGAACTGGAGGCCCTGCAAGGGCCGTTGACCGTCCTCTCGCACGGTGTCGGATACAATAAGAGGCTCGCGACACCGGACACCGGACACCGGACACCGGACACCGGACACCGGACACCGGACACCGGACACCGGACACTCCCGCTCCCCTGCTCCCCCGCGGCCGCCCGTCGCCCAGCCCGCCCCGGTCTTCGGGCTCGCGCCCGAGTGGATCCTGCACGAGGGCCGGCCGGTCGCCGCGGCGACCGTGCTCTCCCACCCCGAACAGCTCGACCGCCTCGCCACCGCCTGCCCCGAGGCCGTCCCCACGGCGGTGCTCGCGGGTGACCCCTGCTACGACCGGATCCTCGAAGCGCTCCCGGACCGCGACCGCTTCCGCCGCGCACTCGGTGTCGGCCCCGGTCAGCGCCTGATCGTCCTCAACTCCACCTGGTCGCCCCGCTCCCTCTTCGGCGACTCCACCGACGACTCCTTCGACGACCTCCTTCCCTGGCTGCTGCCCCGCCTGACCGGCGAGCTCCCCGCCGACGAGTACCGCGTCGCAGCCGTCCTGCACCCCAACATCTGGTACGGCCACGGCGAGGGGCAGCTGCGCGGCTGGCTGGCCCGCGCCCGGGCTGCCGGGCTCACTCCCGTCCCCCCGCTGGAGGGCTGGCGCCAGGCCCTGATCGCCGCCGATTGCGTGATCGGCGACCACTCCAGCGTCACCTTCTACGCCGCCGCCCTCGGCACCCCCGTCCTGCTCGGCGCCTTCCCCGCCGGGGACCTGGACCCGGATTCCCCGGTGGCGGCCCTCGGGCGCACCGCCCCGCACCTGGTCCCCGGCAAGGACCTGCGCACCCAGCTCGACCGCGCCGTCCACGAGCACGAACCGAAGCGGTACGCCGCCCTGGCCGCGCAGACCAGCTCCGACCCGCTTCGCTCGGCCGCCCTCCTGCGACGGCTCTTCTACCGGCTGATCGGCCTGCCCGAACCGGCGGACCGGCCCGCGCTGCTGACCCGCCTGGCCGTCCCGGCGTACGCCCCCGCCGAACGGACCGCCCCCGTGCGGGTCCTGACCCGGATCCTCGGGACGCACCCGCCGACGGTGCGCGTCACCCGCTACTGCGACCCGCCGTACGAGCCCGAGGAGGCGGACGCCGACTCGGCCCACACGGCCGTGGCCGAGGACACCCCCGACCCCGCCCGCCCGGCCCTCGCCGACGTGATCGTGCGCACCGCCGCCGAGGACGACCCCCGGCTCGGCCCGCCCCGGTCCTGGGCCGCCGAGGTCCTGGCCCGGCACCCCGGTTGCGCCCTCGCGGCCTACCTGACCGCTCCCGGCCGCTGCTACATCGGTACCCGCGAGGGCGTGGCGGCCCGGCTGGCCGCCGCCCCGGACCCGGACGGCCGCCCCTCGACGGCCGACCCGGCGGCGCTGGCCTCCGCGGTCTACGCCTGGCTCGCCGCGGGCCACCCGCTCCCGGCCGAACTGGTCGTCCGCACCGGCCCGATCACCCACCGCGTCGCCGTCACCCCGCAGTCCCCGGCCCCTGCGTCACCTCCCGCGCCCGCGCTCTGACCCGGGCCAGGGACCGCGCGTCCCCGGCTGCTTCGTACACCCCGGCGGCCAGCGCGAGGTCGGCCGCCTCAGCGGCCGGCTCGGCCAGCGCCCGGGCGCAGCCGGCCCGCAGCTCCAGGGCGTACCCGAGCTGGAGCGCGGCGCCCTCCTTCTCCATCGTCTCCACGGCCCGGTCCAGGCAGACCCGGGCGATGGCCGCCTCCCCCGCGTCCAGCCGGGTCTCGCCCAGACTCATGTACACCCGGCCGGTGTTGTAGCCGTCGCCGACCTCCCGGAACCGGGTCAGCGCGCCGTGCAGCGTCTCGGCGGCCTCCGCCCAGCGCTCCTGCCCGCACAGCGCCCGTCCCCGGTGCGCCTCCAGCAGGGCGAGGGCCCGCGGCAGGTCCGCCGCGCCCTCCTCGCCCGGCGCTATCCGGCCCAGCACCTCCTGCGCCTGGGCGAACCGGCGCTCGGCGTCCTCGTACCGCCAGAGCTTCAGGCTCAGCAGGCCCCGCGCCTCGATCGCACTGGCCCGGCCGCGGTGGTGGCCGGCCCGCTCGTCCGCGGCGGCGGCCCGCTCCAACACCTCGGCCGCTTCCGCCGCCTTCTCCTGTCCCAGGTACGCGAAGCCCAGCTGGGTCAGCATCCGGCCCTCCGCCCGGGGGTCGCCGAAGGCCTCGGCGCAGCGCCGGGCCGCCTCGACGCCCCGGAGGTGGGTGTCCACCCATTGCTCGTGGAAGCCGAGCCGGAGGTGGAGGCCCCACAGCGCCTCGCAGAGCTGCCACACCAGGTCGTCGAAGCCGTACTGCTCGGCGGCCCGGACCGCGGCGGCGAGGTTGTGCCGCTCCCTGCGGAGTGCGGCGAGCGCCGTCCGGCCCAGCTCCGGGTCACGGTCGGCGGCCACCCCCGCCGGCCGGGCGTACGCCGGTCCGAGCCGCCAACGCCCCGGTATCACCCGCAGGTCCGCCTCCGCGGCGAATCCGAGGTACCAGGTGACCACCCGGCGCACCGCCCCCGCCATGGCCCTCGGTCCGTCGGCCGCCTCGGCCCGGTCGCGGGCGTGGCGGCGGACGAGGTCGTGGTAGCGGTAGCGCTCCTCGGCCACCTCCTCCAGCAGGTGGACCTCGGCGAGCTCGGCGAGCAGCGCGCGGGCTTCGTCCTCCGCGAGGTCGGCGGCGCGCGCGGCGAGCGGCACGGTCACCTCGGCCCAGTCCCAGGCGGCGGCCAGCCGGTAGACCCGGGCGCCCCGCTCGCTCAGTTCCGCGTAGGTCGCCTCGGTGACGGCCCGGACCGGATCCACGTCCTCGTCCACCGTTGCCCGCACTCCCTCCAGTCCGCCCGGTCCGCCGCCCAGCTGCCGGTCGACGGTCTGCCAGGTCAGGTGCTCGCGGACCGCCACCCGCGCGCCGGTGGTGCACAGGGCGAGCGGGATGCCGCCGCACCGGGCGGCCACGGCCCGGGCCCCGGACTCGGCCGCGGCGCCGGAGATCCGGTCGGGTCCGGCGATCCGGCCCAGCAGCCGCAGCGAGTCGTCGGCGGAGAGCGGGCCCAGCGCGATGGGCCTGGCGCCCCGGCCGACGAGTCCTTCGAGGCGGTGCCGGCTGGTGACGAGCGTGAGCGTGCCGGGCGCGGCCACGAGTAACGGCTCGACCTGCGCCGGGCTGTGGGCGTTGTCCAGCAGGACCAGCATGCGGCGGCCGGCCATCCGGTCCCGGAAGAGGTCGCCCCGGCGCGCCTCGTCCGGAGGGATATCGCGGGCGCTCTCGCCCAGCCGCTCCAGGAAGCGGCCCAGCACCTCGGCGGGCGACAGGGCGGTGGCCGTGGCGCCGCCGAGCAGGTCGGCGTACAACTGCCCGTCGGGGAAGTGCTCCTCGAGCGCGTGGCCGAGGTGCACGGCGGTCGCGCTCTTGCCGATGCCGCCGGGTCCGGTGAGCAGGACCGGGGGCGCGGTGCGCCCGGTGTGCTCCGCCAGGAAGCCTTCGAGCGTGCTGCGCACCGCCTCGCGGTCGGTGAAGGCGGCGGTGCCGGGCGGCAGCATCCGCGGCCGGACCACCCGGGCGGGCACGCCGGCCTCCAGCCCGCGCGCCTCGCGGACCAGGGCCTCCAGCTCCCGCGCGAACTCGGGTGAGGCCCGGGCGCCTTCGCACAGTCTGCGGGTCAGCTCGGCCCGCCCGGCGTCGTCGGTGGGCAGCGCGGCCGCACCCCCGTCGTCCCCGGCCCGGCGGGCCAGCCGGCCCATCCGCTCCGCGAGGCGTCTCCCCACGTCCCCTGTGATCCCGGACACCACCCCGGACGTCACGGTCCAGACCGTCGGCCCCACGAACGAGACCAGCGCAGCCGCATCCATCTCCCCCACCCCCCAGTTCACCCTGCGCACACGCTATCGACGGGGTTCTCGCCCCGCCGCGCATCCGCGAAACCGCCCCCACTCGAACCGGTGAACGCATTCCCCCTCCCGAGCGACCCGGGGCACCCCGCCCGCCCCGAGAACGCCCGAAGCCGCCCGGCACCTTTCGGTGCCGGGCGGCTTCGGGGATATCGCCGTCACGCAAAACGCCGAGATCCCGCCCGGTCTTGCGACCGGACGGGATCTCGGGACGATTCCCGGTAGCTATCCGAGAACTGTCGTTTGTGGACCTGTGGGGATTTGAACCCCAGACCCCCTCGATGCGAACGAGGTGCGCTACCAGACTGCGCCACAGGCCCTTGCGACGTGTGAAACATTAGCAGGAGATCCCGGCGGCTCCAAAATCCGGTCCCCGCAGGTCATCCGGCCCGCCGCCCGGGAGGGCGGCGGGGCGGGCTACTCGTTCGCGGCGCGCGGGCGGTCGTCGCTCTCGTACTGGTCGAAGAGCGGGGTGCGGCCGCGCTCGCGCGGGCGGCGGGGGGCGCCGGGGCGGCCCTGGGCCGGGGCCGCGGCACCCGCCGGATCGGCGGCCGGGGCGGGCTGCTCCTGGGTCCGGGCCTTCAGGCGCGGGTCGGTCGGCTCGGCCGTCGAGGACCGGGCCGAGCTCCAGCCGTCCACCGCCGGCCCGGTCGCGCGCGGTGCCACGGGCGCCGTCACGTACGTCGGCAGCGGCACCGGCACCGGCTCCCAGCTGTCGCCGCGGGCGGGGCCCCGCTCCCGCTCGCGCTGCTGGTCCACCCACTCGGCGTGGTCGGTCTGCTCGACCAGCGCCCGCCGGCCTGCTTCCTGCGGGGAGACGACGGGGGCCGGCTCGGGCTCCGATCGCGCCTCGGCGGGCTCCGGTTCACGACGGCGCGGCGCCCGGCTCTCGCGCAGCCGCTGCGCGGCGGCCTCCGCCCGGCGCCGGTCCATGGTGAAGGCGAACCGCCGCCGCTCCTGCACCCGCAGGTGCACGATGTACGCGCTCAGCAGGACGGCCGGCACGGCCGGGGCCCACAGCAGGTGCAGGCCGCCGACGGCCGCGACCACCGCGCCGAGCGTGAAGGCGAGGAAGAGGACGGCGGTGGTGCGGCGGCGCCTGGCCAGGACCTTGGTGCGCTGCTGGCGGCGGGCCCGCTCGGCGGAGACCACGGCCGGCTCGGTACGGGTCGGGGGCAGGACGACGGCCCGGACGTCGACGTCGACGGAACTGATCGCTTCCGTCTCGGCGTCCGGGTGCGCCAGGGGCTCCGCCGCCTCGTCACCGCGCTCGCGCAGCCCCTTGGCGTAACGGCGCTCCATCCCCGCCCGGCCCGACAACAGCCGGATGGCGGTGGAGAAGCGTTCCGTCGGACGGGCTTCGTTCAGCTCGTCCTGCCTCCGGAGCCACATCGGCACCAAGTAGGCGGCCCAGGCCCCGACAATGACTGCGTAGATGAGGCCGCTGCTGCTCACACCCCACACCGTAGAGGTGTCCGGGCGATGGCATCCGCCAATTGGGCCGGTGTGTCGCACGATCCGGCTGATATCACCGACTTTTTTTGTGATTCTTCGGATCAGTTTATGGATGAATCGGATTCCCGGACGAGGAATTCGAACACATATTTCATTTCTGGGGGGTGCCGGGGCGGGCCTGGTGCCAGCGGCGCAGCAGGCCCTCCGGCACCTCCTCCGCGGTCAGCGCGAACACCAGGTGGTCCCGCCAGGCGCCGTCGATGTGGAGATAGCGGGGCCGCAGCCCCTCCTCGCGGAATCCGAGTTTCTCCACCACCCGGCGGCTGGGGCCGTTCTCGGGCCGGATGCACACCTCGATGCGGTGCAGGCCGACCGTGCGGAAGCAGTGGTCCACCGCGAGCGCCACGGCCGTCGGCATCACGCCCCGACCCGCCACCTCGCTGTCCACCCAGTACCCGACGTGCCCCGCGCACATGGAGCCCCAGGTGATGCCGGCGACGGTGAGCTGGCCGGCCATCCGTCCCTGGTACTCGATCACGAAGGGCAGCATCCGGCCGGCGTTCGCCTCGGCCCGCAGGTGGCGGACCATCTGACGGTAGGTCGGCCGGTGGATCACCGGACCCCAGGGGGCCGGCGGCGGGATGGTCGCCTCCCACGGACGCAGCCACTCGCGGTTGCGCCGGTTCACCTCGCGCCAGGCGCGCTGGTCACGCAGCCTTATGGGCCGGAGGACGACGTCGCCGTCCGCCAGCACCACGGGCCAGGAGGGTCGGTTCAGCTCGGGCTCCCGGGTCTGGGGTGGTCGCCGCCCCGGATCTGGTCCACCGCGTGGAGCAGGATGCGCTCCAGCACGGCCAGTCCGTCGCGGACGCCGCCGGTCGAGCCGGGGAGGTTCACGATCAGGGTCCGGCCCGCGACGCCGGCCAGCCCGCGGGACAGGGCCGCGGTGGGCACCTTTGCGAGGTTCTCCGCGCGGATCGCCTGCGGGATGCCCGGGATCTCGTAGTCCAGGACGCGGGCGGTGGCGTCCGGGGTCCGGTCGGTCGGGGAGATGCCGGTGCCGCCGGTGGTCAGGATGACGTCGAAGCCGGCCGCCACGCCCTCGCGCAGCGCCTGTTCGACCGGGTCACCGTCCGGGACGACCTGCGGGCCGGCCACCTCGAAGCCGAGTCCGGCGAGGCCGGCGGCGAGCACCGGTCCGCCCTTGTCCGCGTAGACGCCGGCGGAGGCCCGGTTGGAGGCCGTCACGACCAGGGCGCGCAGCGCGGGGGGCGCGTCGGCCGGCGGCCGGGAACCCCAGGCCTCGCCCGGGGCCGGGGCGGCGGCGGCCGGGGAGGGCTCGGACGGGGAGGCCTCGGACGGAGCCGCGCCGTCCTGCGGGCCGTGGCCGTGGCTGTGCGCCCCGCCGTCGTGGGGGGTCACGACCGGCTCCAGTCGCCCGACTTGCCGCCGGTCTTCTCCTCCACCCGCACGTCCGTGATCACCGCGCCCTTGTCGACGGCCTTCACCATGTCGACGACGGTGAGGCCGGCGACCGCGACGGCCGTCAGCGCCTCCATCTCGACGCCGGTGCGGTCGGTGGTCTTGACGGTGGCCAGGATCTCGACGGCGTCGTCCGCGACCGAGAGGTCGACCGTGACGCCGGAGACCGCCAGCGGGTGGCAGAGCGGGATGAGGTCGGGGGTCTTCTTGGCCCCCATGATCCCGGCGATGCGGGCGGTGGCGAGGGCGTCGCCCTTGGGGACGCCCTCACCGCGCAGCAGCTCGATGACGCGGGGCGAGACGAGGACGCGCCCACTGGCCCGGGCCGTGCGGGTGGTGACGTCCTTAGCGGAGACGTCGACCATCCGGGCGGCGCCCGCCTCGTCGATGTGGGTCAGCTTGCTCTGGGTACTCATGTGCTGTGCCGCTCCCGTCCGGGCCCCGCAAGGGCCTGTGTGGGCGACACGGTACCCGTACTCCCCCCGCTTCAGCCGAGCAGGACCACCTCCAGCTCGGTCCCCGGCTCCGCCGAGGTGACGTCCTCCGGCACCACGATCAGGCAGTCCGCGTGCGCGAGCGCGGCGATCAGGTGCGAGCCGGCGCCGCCGACCGGGCTGACGGTGCCGGTCTCGGGGTCGTACGCGCCGCGCAGGAACTGCCGCCGGGCGGCCGGGGAGCGCAGGGCCTGGTCGGCCTTGAGGACGGCGCGGACGCTGGGCCGGCTGACGTCCTCCATGCCCATCAGGGTCCGGATGGCCGGCCGGACGAACATCTCGAACGAGACGTAGGAGGAGACCGGGTTGCCCGGCAGGGCCATCAGGGGGGTGTGGTCCGGGCCGATGGAGCCGAAGCCCTGCGGCTTGCCCGGCTGCATGGCCAGCTTGCGGAAGTCGACGCCGCCGCCGGGCTCGTCCTCGTCGCCGGCCGAGGAGAGGGCTTCCTTGACGACGTCGTAGGCGCCGACGCTGACGCCGCCGGTGGTGACCAGGAGATCGGCGCGGATCAGCTGGTCCTCGATGGTGGCGCGCAGGGTCTCGGCCTCGTCGGCGACCGCGCCGACGCGGTAGGCGATGGCGCCCGCGTCCCGGGCGGCGGCGGCCAGCGCGAAGCTGTTGGAGTCGTAGATCCGGCCCTCGGTCAGCGGCTCGCCGGGCTGGACCAGCTCGCTGCCGGTGGACATGACCACCACGCGCGGGCGCGGGCGCACCCGGACGGTGCCCCGGCCGATGGCGGCGAGCAGGGCGATCTGCGGCGGTCCGAGGACCGTGCCCGCGGTGAGCGCGAGGTCCCCGGCCTGGACGTCGCTGCCGCGCGCGCGGACGTGCGCGCGCTCCTCGGCGGGGCGGTGCACCCGGACCTCGCCCTCGGCGCCCTCGGGCGCCTCGCTGGCGGCGGCCATGCCGGTGGCCGCGCCCCCGCCGGTCCCGCCGTCGGTCCACTCGACGGGCACGACGGCCTCGGCGCCGGGCGGCAGCGGCGCGCCGGTCATGATGCGCGCCGCCTGGCCCGGTCCGACGGTGGGCAGGTCACCGCTGCCCGCCGCGACGTCGCCGATGACGGTCAGCACCGCGGGGAACTCCTCGCTCGCGCCCGCGACGTCGGCCACCCGGACGGCGTACCCGTCCATGGAGCTGTTGTCGAAGGGCGGCAGGGCGACGGGCACGGTGACGTCCTCGACGAGGACGCAGCCCTGGGCGTCGAGCAGTTGCAGCTCGATGGGCTCCAGGGGGCGGACCGTCGCGAGGATGTCCGCCAGGTGCTCGTCCACCGACCAGAGGCGGCCGGTGTCCTGGGGTGCGGTGCTGCTCAAGGTGCTACATCTCCTCGATGACGTAACGGTGAAGCCAGGTCCGGAACTCGGGGCCGAGGTCTTCACGTTCGCACGCGAGTCTGACAATGGCCCGGAGGTAGTCTCCCCGGTCCCCGGTGTCATAGCGGCGGCCCTTGAAGACCACGCCGTGCACCGGGCCGCCCACGCTCTCGTCGGCGGCGAGCTTCTGCAGGGCGTCGGTGAGCTGGATCTCCCCGCCGCGGCCCGGCTCGGTCTCCCGCAGTATGTCGAACACGGCGGGGTTCAGGACGTACCGTCCGATGATCGCGTAATTGCTGGGGGCCTCGCCGGCCTCCGGCTTCTCGACCAGATCGGTGACCTGGACGACGCCCTCCTCGCCGGTGGGCGCCACCGCCGCGCAGCCGTAGAGGTGGATCTGCTCGGGGGCGACCTCCATCAGGGCGATCACGCTGCCCCCGGTGCGGCCCTGGACCTCGACCATCCGCGACAGCAGCGGGTCGCGGGGGTCGATGAGGTCGTCACCGAGGAGGACGGCGAAGGGCTGGTCGCCCACGTGCGGGGCGGCGCACAGGACGGCGTGGCCCAGGCCGCGCGGGTCGCCCTGGCGGACGTAGTGCATGGTGGCCAGGTCGCTGGACTCCTGGACCTTCTTGAGCCGGTCGTCGTCGCCCTTGGCCAGCAGCGCGGACTCCAGCTCGTAGTTCCGGTCGAAGTGGTCCTCGAGCGGACGCTTGTTACGGCCCGTGATCATCAGCACGTCGGTCAGCCCGGCGGAGACGGCCTCTTCGACCACATACTGGATCGCCGGTTTGTCGACGACGGGCAGCATTTCCTTCGGCGTGGCCTTGGTGGCCGGCAGGAATCTGGTGCCGAGCCCGGCTGCCGGGATGACAGCCTTGGTGATCACTGGGTGCGACTGAGT
Source organism: Streptomyces sp. NPDC089919 (assembly GCF_040684615.1). Lineage (NCBI taxonomy): Bacteria > Bacillati > Actinomycetota > Actinomycetes > Kitasatosporales > Streptomycetaceae > Streptomyces > Streptomyces sp. NPDC089919. The sequence goes on along the minus strand of NZ_JBFBGK010000018.1, from coordinate 84,563 downwards.
CATGGCGGCACGATAGCCGCTCAGTATGTGAAGAAGGTTAGCTTCCAGTAAATAGCGGCTGATTTAGAAGGGTTTATGAGCCAGCTGTGGTACTGAACCGTTCCGCCAAGGCGGACCTCCGACGCGAACTGCTCGCCGCGCGCCGCGCGTTGTCCCCCGGCGCGGTGGCCGAGGCCGCCGGCCTGCTGGCCCGGCAGGCCCTGGACCTGCCCGAACTGGCCGGCGCCCGGACCGTCGCCGCGTACGTGTCGGTGGGGACCGAGCCCGGCACGCTCGCCCTGCTCGACCTCCTGCGCGAGCGCGGCACCCGCGTCCTGCTGCCGGTCCTGCTGCCCGACAACGACCTCGACTGGGCCGCGTACGAAGGCCCGCAGAGCCTGGCCGAGGCGGCCCACCCGGGGAAGATGCGGCTGCTGGAGCCGGCCGGCCCCCGGCTGGGTCCCGGGGCGGTCACGGAGGCCGACGCGGTGCTGCTGCCCGGGCTGGCGGTGGACGGCCGGGGGATGCGGCTGGGCCGGGGCGGCGGCTCGTACGACCGGGTGCTGGCCCGGCTGGCGGCCGCGGGGGCCGACCCCGCACTGGTGGTGCTCCTCTATGACGCCGAGGTGGTCGACCGGGTCCCGGAGGAGCCGCACGACCGGCCGGTGCGGGCCGTGGCCACCCCCTCGGGGGTCCGGCGCTTCTGAGCGCGCCGGACCGGCCCGAGGGGGCGCCGGCTACGGCTTGAGGACCAGCGTGTCCTTGGTCGCCTTCTCGACGGCGTCCTTGCCGAAGGCCCAGTCCAGCAGCTCGCCCTTGGCCCAGAGGTCCGTCTGGTCCGTGTAGTGGCTGTTGTACGTGTGGCCGGAGGCGCCGGTCAGGTTGATCCAGCGGGACTTGTCGAGGTCCTTCAGGTTCACGACCATCCGCATCGACGGCACCCAGGTGACCCCGTAGCCGGCGGCGGCGTTCCAGCCGGTCGCGTTGACGGTGGCCTCGCCGCCGCCCAGGTTCCAGGGGCCGCGGTTGAGCAGCCACTGCATGAAGCCGGGGCCGTCGGTGCCGATGGTCTGGTTCTTCAGGGTCAGGCGGTGCAGCCGGCCCCAGCTCCAGGTGCCGACGTCCTTGCCGAGCTTGGCGGTCAGCTCCCAGCGGGCGTCCTTCATGGCGCGGGCGAAGAGCTCGTCCCGGCTGGTGGTCGCCGGGTCCAGACGGGTGCCGGGGGTCTGCCACCAGGCGGACTTCTCGTCCTTGGACAGCTTGCGGACCACCTCGAACCAGCGGTCGCCGCCGTCCGGCTGCGCGGAGTCCTCGCTGCGCTCGCCGCACTCGCGGACCGTCTCGGCCAGGTCGTCGGCCGGGCCGCTGGTGTCGGCGCGGACGTTCAGGCAGCTGCCCTCGACCCGGAGCTCCTTGGGGAGCTTGTCGCCGAAGGCGAGCTTGAGGATGTTGCGCCAGACGGCGTTGAAGTAGGCCGCGGCCGCCGAGTCGGGCTCCTGGGTGTAGTTCCAGCCCTCCAGCAGCTTCTGGGCCTCCCGCACGTCCGGGTCCTTGATCGGCAGCTTGGCCAGGATGGGCGTCAGCAGCGTGGCGATCTCGCTGCTGTTGTCCGTCTGCATGGCCCGCATGTCGTCGGTCGAGATCTTGCCGTTGTCCTTGAGCTTGGCCTCGATCAGGTCGTTGATCCGCTGGCTGCGGGCGCCGTAGCCCCAGTCGGTGGTGAGGGTGTACGGGTAACGGCCCTCACCGCTGCGGATCACGGCCTGGTTGGCGGTGACGATGTAGCCGCGCTTGGGGTTGAGGTCCCAGGGCAGCTCGTCCTGCGGGATGTACTTCTTCCACGCGTACTTCGAGTCCCAGCCCGGGGCGGGCATCCGGCCGTCACCGGTGCCGCGGACCGGGATGCGGCCCGGGGCCTGGTAGCCGATGTTGCCGTTGTCGCCCTTGTTGTCGGCGTAGATGAGGTTCTGCGAGGGGACCTCGAAGTCGCGGGCGGCGGCCCGGAACTCGGTGAAGTCCTTGGCGCGGTCCAGCCGGAAGACGGCGTCCATCGACTTGCCGGGGTCCAGCGCGGTCCAGCGCAGGGCGATGCCGTAGCCGTTGCCGCGGTCCGGGGCGGAGGCGGCGACCGGGGCCCGCTCGCCGACGGTGGCCAGCTCGTCGCTGCGGTCGGAGATCAGCGGGCCGTTGTTGGTGGTCCGGACGGTGATCTTCTTGCTCGCGCCGCCGGCGACCTTGATGACCTCTTCCCGGGTCACGAAGGGCTCGGTGCGGCCGTCGAGCACGTAGCCGTCGGGCTTGACCTGCTCGAGGTAGAGGTCGGTGACGTCGGCACCCAGGTTGGTCATGCCCCAGGCGATGTCCTGGTTGTGGCCGATGACCACACCGGGCATGCCCGAGAAGGTGAAGCCGGCGACGTCGTACTGGCAGGAGGCCGAGACCGTCCGGCAGTGCAGGCCCATCTGGTACCAGACCGAGGGCAGCTGCGGGGCCAGGTGCGGGTCGTTGGCCAGCAGGGGCTTGCCGGTGACGGTGTGCTTGCCGGAGACGACCCAGGAGTTCGATCCGATGCCGCTGCCGTTGGGGCCGAGGATCGCCGGGATCGTGTCGAGGGTGTTCTGGAGGGCGGCCAGCTGGCTGTGCAGGCCCTGGCTCGCGCCGGAGAGGCCGTTGCCGGAGGGGTCCGAGCCGGAGCCGGAGCCGCCCTTGGGGTCGTACTTCTCCGTGCCGGAGTCGATGCCGCCGCCCTCGACGATCGGCCGGTTCCGGTCGAAGGGGTACGCCGGGTAGAGCTGGTCGATCTGCTCCTTGGAGAGCCGGCTGGTCATCAGCGAGCGGTCGATCTCGTCCTGCATGTTGCCGCGCAGGTCCCAGGCCATGGCCTTGAGCCAGGCCACGGAGTCGACCGGGGTCCACTCCTCGGGCCGGTAGTCGTCGCTCAGTTTGAGGGCCTGGTGCTCGACGGAGAGGTCCTTGCCGGAGCGCCCCTTGAGCCAGGCGTTGACCCCGTCGGCGTAGGCCTGGAGGTACTTCTTCGTCTGCAGGGAGAGCTTGGTCCTGTACTCGGCCTCCGCGACCCGGCGCCAGCCGAGGGTGCGCAGGAAGGCATCGGTCTCGACCTGGCCGCTGCCGAACATCTCCGACAGACGACCGGAGGTCATGTGACGGCGGACGTCCATCTCCCAGAAGCGGTCCTGCGCGTGCACGAACCCCTGCGCGCGGAACAGGTCCTCGTCGGTGTCCGCGTAGAGCTGCGGGATGCCGTTGGCGTCCCGCTTGACCTCGACCTGGCCGGCCAGCCCCTTGAGCTGGATCGTCCCGGTGGTCTGCGGGTAGGAGGCGCGGACGCCGTCCACGCTCCAGTAGGCGCCGTAGCCGACGCCCGCGAGCAGCGCCAGGACCAGGAGGAGCACGATCAGACGGGCGCGTCGTCCCTTCTTCTTGGCGGAAGGGGCGGATTCGTTCGCGGGCATCGCTGTCCTTCGAGGGGCAGGGTGGTCCTGAGTGCTGGGAGCAACCATAGGCGCAGCGCCCGCCCCGTTCGGACGCGGTGTCAGGCACTTCCTCGAACTGGCGTTTCACAATGTGGCAATCACGTAAAGGAATCCCCAAAGATTAGGTAAGGTAACGAAGTAACCACCGTTGCCGTCGTGCCGGGGAAACGATCCGGCAGGCGATCCCGGGAAGGACCGCCCCCTGACTGTCCACCAGCTCAACGAGCTCCTGCTGGTCTCGTCCCTCGTGCTGCTCATCGCCGTCGCGGCGGTACGCGTCTCCTCGCGGAGCGGCCTGCCGAGCCTGCTCATCTATCTGGGCATCGGCATCGCCATCGGGCAGGACGGGATCGGCAACGTCGTCTTCGACAACGCCGAGCTCACACAGGTCATCGGCTACGCGGCCCTGGTCGTGATCCTCGCCGAGGGCGGTCTGGGGACGAAGTGGAAGGTGATCCGGCCGGCCCTGCCCGCCGCGGTCTCGCTCTCCCTGGTGGGCGTCGCGGTCAGCGTGGGCGTGACGGCCGCCGGCGCGCACTACCTGGTGGGCCTGGACTGGCGGCAGTCGCTCCTGATCGGCGCGGTCGTCTCCTCGACGGACGCGGCGGCGGTCTTCTCCGTCCTGCGCAAGGTCCCGCTGCCGTCCCGCGTGACGGGTGTACTGGAAGCCGAGTCGGGCTTCAACGACGCTCCGGTCGTGATCCTGGTCGTGGCCTTCGCCACGGTCGGCCCGGTGGACTCCTGGTACGTCCTGCTGGGCAAGATCGCCCTGGAGCTGGCCATCGGCGTCGCCATCGGCCTGACCGTGGGCTGGCTGGGCGCGTACGGGCTGCGGCACGTCGCGCTGCCGGCCTCCGGCCTGTACCCGATCGCCGTGATGGCCATCGCCGTGGTGGCGTACGCGGCCGGCGCGATCGCGCACGGCTCCGGCTTCCTGGCGGTCTACCTGGCGGCCATGGTGCTCGGGAACGCCAAGCTGCCGCACTGGCCGGCCACCCGGGGCTTCGCCGACGGGCTGGGCTGGATCGCCCAGATCGGCATGTTCGTGCTGCTGGGCCTGCTGGTCACCCCGCACGAGCTGGGCAACGACTTCCTGCCGGCCATCCTGGTCGGCCTGGTGCTGACGATGGTCGCCCGGCCCCTCGAGGTCTTCATCAGCCTGCTGCCGTTCCGGCTGCCGTGGCAGGAGAAGGCGCTGATGTCCTGGGCGGGGCTGCGCGGAGCGGTGCCGATCATCCTGGCCACGATCCCCATGGTGTCGGGGATCGAGGGCAGCGAGCGGGTCTTCAACATCGTCTTCATCCTGGTCGTCGTCTACACGCTGGTGCAGGGACCGACGCTGCCCTGGCTGGCCCGGAAGCTGGAGCTGGGCACCGACCGCGCCCCCACCGACCTGGGCATCGAGTCCGCCCCGCTGGAGCGGCTGCGCGGCCACCTGCTGTCCTTCTCCATCCCGGAGGGCTCCCGGATGCACGGCGTCGAGGTGAGCGAGCTGCGGCTGCCGCCCGGGGCCTCGGTCACCCTGGTCGTCCGGGACGCCGAGAGCTTCGTGCCGCTGCCGTCGACGGTGCTGCGGCGCGGGGACGACCTGCTGGTGGTGGCCACGGATCCGGTACGGGACGCCGCCGAGGCGCGGCTGCGGGCCGTGGCACGGGGTGGCAAGCTGGCCGGCTGGCTGGGCACGGGAGGGAATGGAACTCGAGGTTCCAAAGAATCCGGAGGCTCGGAACGCGAACGGCCCGTTAATCGCAGGTGAAGAAGCGGATCTGTCGGCGGAATCACAAGGCACCCAGTGCCAGATACCTGTACCATAAGAGGACACCAGATCGAACCAACTCTGCCTGACGCAGAGCTGGCGCGACCGCTCGGCGGCCGTGGCCCCTCCCCGCAGTGGGTGGCCCAGGTATCACTCGGTTCTGCGCATGAGGACAGCTCTCGGAGCTCCCAGTACGGGTGCGGCCCACAAGGCCCGCACTGCCCGCAGACGGGGAGCACTACCAGGCGGTAGAAAGGCAAGGCCGTGGCATCCGCGGTCACGACCGAGACGTCCCGACCGGGCTACGGGCAGCTGCTCCGCACGCCCGGCGCCATCAGCTTCCTGCTTCCGGGGTTCGCCGCCCGGCAGCCGTTCGCGATGCTGACGATCAGCATCGTCCTGCTCGTCCAGCACACCACCGGCTCCTACGGCAGCGCGGGCATCATCGCCGCCGTCACCGGTGTCGCCATGGCCCTCTTCGCCCCCCAGATGGGCAAGCTCGCCGACCGCTTCGGCCAGAGCGCCGTGCTGGTCCCCGTCGTCCTGACGCACTCCGCCGCCGTGAGCGCGCTGACCGCGCTCGCGCTGCTGGGCGCCCCGCTGTGGGCGCTGGCGCTGGCCGCCGTGCCGGCCGGTGCGTCCGTGCCGCAGGTCGGCCCGATGGTGCGGGCCCGCTGGGCCGCGCGCCTGGAGGGCTCGCCGCTGCTGCCGACCGCCGCGGCCTTCGAATCCGTCACGGACGAGTTCACCTTCGTCGTGGGCCCGGTCCTGGCGACCGCGCTGTGCACCGGGGTGCACCCGGCCGCCGGCCTGATCACCGAGGCCACCCTGACCCTGCTGGGCGGCCTGCTCTTCGCCGCACAGCGCGCCACCCAGCCCAAGCCGGCCGGTGCGGGCGCCGGCGCGGGCCACGGCAGCTCCTCCGCCCTGTCCATCCCGGGCGTGCGGGTCCTGGTCATCGCCTTCCTCGGGATCGGCGCCGTCTTCGGCGGCATGCAGGTCTCGCTGACCGCCTTCTCCGAGGAGATCGGCAACCCGGGCGTCAACGGCCTGCTGTACGGCGTCTTCGCCGCGGGCAACATGATCGCGGGCATCGCCTGCGGTGCGATCGCCTGGAAGATCGGCCCCCGCCGCCGCCTGATCATGGGCTACGCGGGCCTGACCGTGGCCGCGTCCGTCCTGTGGGCCGCGCACTCCGTGGTGCTGCTCGCGGGCCTGGGCCTGCTGGTCGGCCTGTGCATCGCCCCCGCGCTGATCACCGGCTACACGCTGGTCGAGAAGCTGGTCCCGGCCGGCTCCCGGACCGAGGCCTTCACCTGGCTGACCGGCGCGGTCGCGCTGGGCCAGGCCGCGGCCGTCACGGCGGCCGGCCGGCTGGCCGACGCCCACGGCTCGTCCGCGGGCTTCCTGGTCCCGCTGGTCGCCACCGCGCTGGCCCTGGCCACGCTGCTGGCGCTGCGCTCGCGGCTGGCCCCCAAGGCCCCGAGCCGGATCGTCAGCGCCTCGGCGCAGCGGGTCACCGAGGTGTCCGCCGAGCGGTCCGCGGAGCGTGGTGTCGGTCACCGCGTACCCGTGACGGTGGACTGATCCGTCGGAATACGTCACCATGGAGCGTCGTTAGCACTCATTGAGTCAGAGTGCCAGGAGGAAATTCGTGCCGACCTACCAGTACCAGTGCACCGAGTGCGGCGAAGGCCTCGAGGCGGTGCAGAAGTTCACCGATGACGCTCTGACCGAGTGCCCGAACTGCAAGGGACGCCTGAAGAAGGTGTTCTCCGCGGTCGGCATCGTCTTCAAGGGCTCCGGCTTCTACCGCAATGACAGCCGCGGCGCCTCTTCGAGCAGCACGCCTGCCTCGAAGCCGGCCTCGTCGAGCACGTCGACGGCCGCCGCGCCCGCTCCGGCGGCGTCCGCGCCGTCCGCCCCCGCCGCCTCGTCCTCGGGCGGCAGCTCCGCGGCCTGATCCGCGCAGACACGTTCCCAAGGCCCCGCCGACCTCGGTCGGCGGGGCCTTCGGCGTCCCCCGCTAGGGTGAACGCATGGTGCATGCAGAGATCGGCGTGATCGGCGGCTCGGGCTTCTACTCCTTCCTGGAGGACGTCTCCGAGCTGGTGGTCGAAACGCCCTACGGAAAGCCCAGCGACGCGCTCTACATCGGGCGGATCGCGGACCGCTCGGTCGCCTTCCTGCCGCGGCACGGCAAGAGCCACCACCTCCCGCCCCACCGGATCAACTACCGCGCCAACCTGTGGGCGCTGCGCTCGGTGGGCGTGCGCCAGGTGCTCGGGCCCTGCGCCGTGGGCGGGCTGCGGTCCGAGTACGGGCCGGGCACGCTGCTCGTGCCGGACCAGTTGATCGACCGGACGAAGTCCCGCGCGCAGACCTTCTTCGACGGGGAGCCGCTGCCGGACGGCACGGTCCCCAACGTGGTGCACACGACCTTCGCCGACCCCTACTGCCCGGTGGGGCGGCAGGCGGCCCTGGCGGCGGCGCGCGGGCACGGCTGGGAGCCGGTGGACGGCGGGACGATGGTCGTCGTGGAGGGGCCCCGCTTCTCGACCCGCGCCGAGTCCCGCTTCCACGCGGCGATGGGCGGTGCGGTGGTCGGCATGACCGGGCACCCGGAAGCGGTGCTCGCCCGCGAGCTGGGGCTCTGCTACACCTCGATGGCCCTGGTCACGGACCTGGACGCGGGGGCGGAGACCGGTGAGGGCGTCTCCCACACCGAGGTGATGCGGGTGTTCGGCGAGAACGTCGACCGGCTGCGGAAGGTCCTGTTCGACGCGGTGGCGGGGCTGCAGCCGACCGAGGGCCGGGACTGCCTGTGCACGCACGCGCACGACGGCTGGGACCTGGGGATCGAGCTGCCGTAGCCAGCGGCCCTTCCACCTGAGGGTGACGGGGTTTTCCACAGGCTGTGGTTCGTCCACAGCCGGGCACGCGGATCGGCGGATGCCGCCATCGTGAATCGCGTCCGGGCGAACGGCCCGGGCGGGTCCTCACGAGTGGCGGTGTTCGTCGTGTCCGAATCCCTTTCCCTCTTCTCTTCCCTCTCTTCTCTTCCCTCGCTCTCTCCCCCTTCCTCCGCGCCTTCGCCCGCGTGGCCTTCGGGGACGTGTCCCCCGCAGCGGGCGGTGCCGGCGTTCGCGCCGCTGCGGGTCCGCGGCGGCGGTGCGGGCCGGCTGCGGCGGGCGGTCCGACGGCGGCGGCGGGTGACGGCCGTGGGGCTCGCGGCGGCGGCCGCGGCGCTGGCGGCGGCAGGTCCCCAGGCACAGGCCTCGCGCGGGGATCCGCCGCCCCGCCCGCCGGCCGCGGCCGTGGCGGCGGTGGCGATGGTGTCGGCGCCGGTGCGGATCAGCGACGCGGCGACGGTACGCCTCCTCCGGCCCGGGGACCGGGTGGACGTGGTGGCGGCGGGTGAGCCGGGCCGGGAGCGGGAGCGGCCCCGGGTGGTCGCGGCGGGCGCCCGGGTGGTCCAAGTACCCCCGGCGGAGGCGGGTGTCGGGGACGGCGGGGCACTGGTGGTCCTGTCGGTGCCGCGGGAGACTGCACGCGCGCTGGTGGGCGCGGCCGCGGTGGCACACCTGGCGGTGACGCTGTGCTGATTCGTACACGCTTCCAGTCAAGTCACCGTGTGGAGTGCGCCGATTGGACAGGTCGCGGCCCGACTGCCGTAACTTTCGGAACCGTTGGCTCCACGTCCGTCGAGGGCGACACCTGCGAAGAGAGGCTCAGTGGTGAGCGAGAAGAAGGTCAGCGTACTGGCGGGGTTCAAGGCCTTCCTGATGCGCGGCAATGTGGTCGACCTCGCCGTGGCGGTGGTCATCGGCGCCGCGTTCACGAACATCGTGAACTCCGTGGTGAAGGGCATCATCGGCCCGCTGGTCGGCGCGATCGGCACGAAAAACCTGGACGCCTACAGCTCCTGCCTGAAGAAGCCCTGCGGCATCGATCCCAAGACGGGGGACCCGATCGGGGTCAACCTCCTGTGGGGCTCGGTGCTCAACGCCGCACTGACCTTCCTGATCACCGCGGCGGTGGTGTACTTCCTGATGGTCCTGCCGATGTCGAAGTACCTGGCCCGGCAGGAGGCACGCCGCAAGGCCAAGGAGGGTGTCGCGGAGGTCGTGGAGATCACCGAGCTCGAAGTGCTCAAGGAGATCCGCGACACGCTGGTCGCCCAGCGCGAGGGCGGCACCGGCGCGCACCGGGCCGCCACCGACTGACCCGGCCGACTCAGAGGTGGTGGGGCGGCTTCTCGTCGAGGAAGCGGGCCAGGTCGGCCGCGCTGTCGGCGGGCGGTCGCTCCCCCCACCCCCGGTCGGTGTCGTCCGAGGACGGCCGGTCCAGCGGGTCGTCGAAGATCAGGGACGCCCTGGGCTTCGGCTGGGGCTCGTCCTTCTCGGGACGCGGTCCGGGGGTGCCTTTGGTGCTGCTCATGCCCCCAGGGTACGGCGACGGACGGGGGGTCTCAGCTCGGTGCCTCGGCGCCCTTGCGGGCGTAGTACCACCAGCACACGACCAGGCAGGTCGCGTAGAAGCCGATGAACATCCACAGCGCGGTGGTGACGGCCAGGTTCGCGAACATCGCCGGGATGAAGAAGAAGCCGTAGGCCGCGATGGCGGAGGAGAAGCCGGTGACGGCGCCCGCCTCCATCTCGGACTGCTTCAGGGCGGCCGCCTCGGCCTCCGGGCCCTGGCCCTGCGCCTCCTTGGCGTGCTGGTCCCGGAAGATCACCGGGATCTGCCGGAAGGTCGAGCCGTTGCCCAGGCCCGAGAAGAAGAAGGCCACCAGGAAGCCGACGAAGAAGGTCCAGAAGCTTCCCTGGTCGCCGCCGGAGGGCAGCGCGAAGATCACCACGACCAGCGCCGCCGCCATGCCGACGAAGGCCAGCATGGTCACCCTGGCGCCGCCGATCTTGTCCGACAGCCAGCCGCCGGCCCAGCGCATCAGCGCGCCGATCAGGGGCCCGATCCAGGCGTAGGTGGTGGCCTGGTAGCCCTGGCTCTCGAAGTTGTTCTTGATCAGCAGCGGCAGACCCGCGGCGAAGCCGATGAAGGACCCGAAGGTACCGACGTAGAGCCAGGTCATCAGCCAGTTGTGCTTGCGCTTGAAGATGACCTTCTGCTGGCTGAAGGGGGCCGCGGCGACCTTCAGGTCGTTCATCAGGAACCAGGCCAGCAGGGCCATGATCACCAGCAGCGGCACCCACAGGAAGGCGCCGTTCTGGAGCCAGATGTCGGTGTTCTTCTTCGTGTCGCGCTGGGGGTCGCCGGCCGGGGCGCCGAGGACCGCCGCGGTGACCACCAGCGGGGCGACCAGCTGGACCACGCTGACGCCGAGGTTGCCCAGGCCGCCGTTGAGGCCGTTGGCGCTGCCCTTCTCCCGCTTGGGGAAGAAGAAGCCGATGTTGGCCATGGAGGAGGCGAAGTTCGCGCCGCCGATGCCGCAGACGGCCGCGATCAGGGCCATCTCCCAGTAGGGGGTGGAGGTGTCCTGGAGGGCGAAGCCCAGCCACAGCATCGGGCCGACCAGGATGATCGTGCTCACGGCCGTGAAGCGCCGTTCGCCGAAGATCGGGCCGATGAAGGTGTAGAGGATCCGGAAGGTTCCGCCGGTGATGCCGGGGATGGCCGTCAGCCAGAAGAGCTGCGACTTGGAGAAGCCGAAGCCGACGTCGCCCAGCTTGACCACGGTGACGGACCAGACCTGCCAGACCACGAACCCCAGCATCAGCGCGGGGACGGAGATCCACAGGTTGCGGGTGGCGACCCTCTTGCCGGTGGCCTGCCAGAAGGCCTCGTCCTCGGGTCGCCAGTCGGCGATGGTCGAACCGGGCTTGTACGTCTCCGCCCGGTGCGAGCGCGTGGTGGTGGAGGTCGGTGTGGACACGCGTCCACGCTAAGGGGAATCACCCGTTTCGTCCTGTTAAGAGCCATTCGGGTGAGGGTGTTCCCCCGGCGGCTCAGACCGCGTACAGGCCGTGGGCGGCGAAGGTCTCGCGGGCCTGCGCCACCTGGTCGGGGGTGGGTGAGGGGGTGTCGTGCAGGGTGAAGTTCATTTCCAGCGCCTGCCACTTGGCCTCGCCGAGCTTGTGGAAGGGCAGCACGTCCACCCGCGAGACGTTGCCGAGGGAGGCGGCGAAGGCGGCGACGCCTTCGACGTTCTCCGGGGCGTCGGTCAGACCGGGCACCAGCACGAACCGCACGTGCACCTCCTTGCCCAGGTCGGCCAGCCGGTGGGCGAAGTCCAGGGTGGGGGCGAGCGGGCGGCCGGTGACCTTGCGGTAGGTCTCGCGGTCCCAGGACTTGATGTCCAGCAGGACCAGGTCGACGTCGCGCAGCAGCGCGTCGGTGGCCCGGACGCCGAGGAAGCCGGAGGTGTCCAGGGCGGTGTGCAGGCCCAGCTCGTGCTTCATCCGGTGGAGCAGTTCCCCGGCGAAGACCGGCTGGAGGAGCGGTTCGCCGCCGGAGACGGTGGCACCGCCGCCGGAGGCCGCGATGAAGCGGGTGTACTTGCCGGCTTCGGCGATGACGTCGTCGGCCGAGGTGCGCTTGCCGTTGCGCATCCGCCAGGTGTCGGGGTTGTGGCAGTAGAGACAGGTCAGGGGGCAACCGGAGAGGAAGGTGACGAAGCGGGTGCCGGGGCCGTCGACGCCGGTCGACAGGTCCCAGGAGTGGACCGAGCCCTCGCTGGGCCGCTGGGTGGCGGCGGCCGCGGGTGTGGCGGCGCGGGTGATGTTCGAGCCGAGGAGGACGGTCATGGCAGGGACCCCTGGTCTGTCGGATGGGGAGAGCTGGTGGCGCGCGGTCCCGGGGCCGGGGTGAGGGTGCCGGCCCCGGGCCGCGCGGTCGGAGGGGCGGCGCGGGGTGCGCGCCGCCGGGCGCCTAGAGGGCGCCGTGGAAGGTGCGGTTGAGGACGTCGAGCTGCTGCTCGCGGGTCAGCCGGACGAAGTTCACCGCGTAGCCGCTGACGCGGATGGTCAGCTGCGGGTAGTTCTCCGGGTGCTCCATGGCGTCCTTGAGGACGTCGCGGTTGAGGACGTTGACGTTCATGTGGAAGCCGTCGCTGCCCATGTAGCCGTCGAGCACGCCCGCCAGGTTCTTGATCCGCTCCCCGGGGGTGCGGCCGAGGCCGTCGGGGGTGACCGTGTTGGTCAGCGAGATGCCGTCCTCGGCGTCCTCGTAGGGGAGCTTGGCGACCGACAGGGCGGAGGTGACGTAGCCGTGGGTGTCGCGGCCGTTCATCGGGTTGGCGCCCGGGGAGAACGGCTCGCCGGCGCGGCGGCCGTCGGGGGTGTTGCCGGTCTTCTTGCCGTAGACGACGTTGGAGGTGATCGTCAGGACCGACTGGGTGTGCTCGGCGTTGCGGTAGGTGGGGTGCTTGCGCACCTTCTTCATGAACTCCTCGACCAGCCAGACGGCGATGTCGTCCACCCGGTCGTCGTTGTTGCCGAAGGCGGGGTAGTCGCCCTCGATCGTGTAGTCCGTGGCGAGACCGGTCTCGTCGCGGTGCGCGGTGACCTTGCCGTACTTGATGGCCGAGAGGGAGTCGGCGGCCACCGAGAGGCCGGCGATGCCGCAGGCCATGGTGCGGCGCACGTCCCGGTCGTGCAGGGCCATCTCGATGCGCTCGTAGGCGTACCGGTCGTGCATGTAGTGGATGACGTTGAGGGCGTGGACGTAGACGTTGGCGAGCCATTCCATCTGCTCGTCGAACTTGGCCATCACCTCGTCGTAGTCCAGGACCTCGGCGGTGATCGCGCCGGTGGCGGGGCCGACCTGGGCCCCGGACTTCTCGTCCCGGCCGCCGTTGATCGCGTAGAGGAGGGTCTTGGCGAGGTTCACCCGGGCGCCGAAGAACTGCATCTGCTTGCCGACCGGCATGGCCGAGACGCAGCAGGCGATGGCGGTGTCGTCGCCGAACCGCGGGCGCATCAGCTCGTCCGACTCGTACTGCACGGAGGAGGTGTCGATCGAGACCTTGGCGCAGAACTCCTTGAAGCCCTGGGGGAGCTGCGGCGACCAGAAGACGGTCATGTTCGGCTCGGGGGCCGGGCCGAGGTTGTAGAGGGTCTGGAGGTAGCGGAAGGAGGTGCGGGTGACCAGCGGGCGGCCGTCCTCGCCCATGCCGGCGATGGACTCGGTCACCCAGGTCGGGTCGCCGGAGAAGAGCTCGTCGTACTCGGGGGTGCGCAGGAAGCGGACGATGCGGAGCTTGATGATGAAGTCGTCGACCAGCTCCTGGGCACTCTCCTCGGTGAGGCGGCCGGCCTCGATGTCGCGCTGGAGGTAGACGTCGATGAAGGTGGAGGTGCGGCCCAGGGACATCGCGGCGCCGTTCTGCTCCTTCACGGCGGCGAGGTAGGCGAAGTACAGCCACTGGATCGCCTCGCGGCCGGTGGCGGCCGGGCCGGAGATGTCACAGCCGTAGGAGGCGGCCATGGCCTTCAGCTCGCCCAGCGCCCGGATCTGCTCCGAAAGCTCCTCGCGCAGGCGGATGGTCTCCTCGACCGACCCGGCGTCCGCCGGGAGGGCGTTGAGCTCTTCCTTCTCCTCCTTCTTGAAGGCGATGAGGCGGTCCACGCCGTAGAGGGCGACGCGGCGGTAGTCGCCGATGATGCGGCCGCGGCCGTAGGCGTCCGGGAGTCCGGTGACGATGCCGGCCTTGCGGGCGGCCCGGATCTCGGGGGTGTAGGCGTCGAAGACACCGGCGTTGTGGGTCTTGCGGTACTCGGTGAAGACCTTCTCCAGCTCCGCGGAGACCGGGTAGCCGTAGGTCTCCAGCGCGCCGGCCACCATGCGCCAGCCGCCGTAGGGCATGATCGCGCGCTTGAGCGGGGCGTCCGTCTGGAGGCCGACGATCAGGTCCTTGTCGCGGTCGATGTAGCCGGGGGCGTGCGCGGTGATCGTGGAAGGGATGTCGAAGGCGACGTCGTAGACGCCCTTCTCGCGCTCCTCGGGGAACTTGTCGGTGATCGCCTTCCACACGGCGGTCGTGCGCTCGGTGGGGCCGGCCAGGAAGGAGTCGTCGCCCTCGTAGGGGGCGTAGTTCTGCTGGATGAAGTCACGGACGTCGACGGCATCGCGCCACAGCCCGCCCTTGAAGCCCTCCCAGGCCCCGCCGTTCACGCTTGCTTCCACACGAGCTGCAGTCATGGCCCGCAACCTTCCGAAGTCGCCTCATTGCTTGCATCCATTGCACGCCTTTTGATCGATCATTTGGGGCCGCGATGGTCCCGCCTTGTGGACCGGAGGTCCTGGACGCTCCCCCGGCAGAACGGTCAGACCCGCCCTGACCTGCGACGACAGGAAGGACTAACGACCTACGTGAGCTTGTGAATGCATTCACAAGATTTTGGTCAGCAGCATGCCCGAGGCCACCGCGACTCCGGTGGTGACCAGCCCCGGGATCATGAAGGAGTGGTTCACCACGAAGCGGCCGACCCGGGTCGTGCCCGTGCGGTCGAAGTTGATGGCCGCGATGAAGGTGCCGTACGTCGGCAGCAGGAAGTAGCCGTTCACGGCCGGCCACATGGCGATCAGCAGCGGCACCGGGATGCCGAGCGCCAGTCCCAGGGGCATCAGGGCCTTGGTGGTGGTCGCCTGGCTGAAGAGCAGTGCGGAGAGCAGGAGCAGCATCACCGCGAAGAACCAGGGGTGTCCCTGGGCGATCCCGCCCAGCGCACCCGTGATCCGCGCCTGGTTGGCACCGATGAAGGACAGCCCCAGCCAGGAGAGCCCGAAGACGCCGATCACGGCCACCAGCCCGGACCGGGCCACGTCCGTGCCCGGGATCCGCTTGGCGTCGACCTTGCAGACCAGCAGGATCAGCGCCGCCACCGCCATCATCAGGATCTCGATGGTGGCCGGCATGGCCAGCGGCCCCTTGCCGGTGTCGGGCCGCAGCCCGGGGCACAGCCCGCTCACCACCACGGCCGCCGTGCCGCCCAGGAAGAGCAGGGCCGCCCAGCGCGCCCGGGGCGGCGGCGCGTCGGCGACCGGGCCGCCGGAGCGCCCCGCTCCCACCGGTTCGATCTCGCCCGCCGCCAGCCGGCGCCGGTACTCCGGGTCGTCGGCGAGCTCCTTGCCGATCCGGCTCTGCACCACGACCGCCGCCAGCACGCCCAGCAGTGTGGACGGGACCGCCACCGCCATGATCCGCGAAAGGCTCCAGCCGTCCCCGTCGAACATCACGATCATGGCGGCCATGGCGGCCGAGACCGGGGAGGCCGTGATGCCCACGGTCGCCGCGACCGAGGAGACCGCGATCGGCCGCTCCGGCCGCACCCCGCCCTCCCGGGCCACGTCGTGGATGACCGGCAGCAGCGGGTAGAAGACGTGGGCGGTGCCGGCGCCGAGCGTGAAGGCCCAGGAGACCAGCGGGGCGATCAGGGTGACCCGGCGGGGGTCGCGGCGGATGGCGCGCTCGGCGAGGCCCACCAGGTAGGCCACCCCGCCGGCCGCCTCCATCGCGGCCGCGGCCATGATCACCGCGAGGATGATCAGCATGACGTCGACGATCCCGCCGGTGTCGGCCGGTCGCACCCCGAAGACCGTGGCCAGGACGAAGACGCCCACCGCTCCCCAGAGCCCCATCCCCACGCCCCCCTGACGCGAGCCGAGGGCGATGGCCGCGACCATCACCCCCAGCTGGAGCAGCATCGAGAGCATGGCTCAGCTCGGCGCCTCGGCGCCCTTGCGGGCGTAGAACCACCAGGCGACCACGACGCAGCTCGCGTAGAAGCCCACGAAGCCCCACATCGCGCTGGTCACGGCGAAGTTGGCGAACATCGCCGGGATGAAGAAGAAGCCGTAGGCGGCGATGGCCGCGGTGAAGCCGGTGACCGCGCCCGACTCGATCTCGGCCTGCTTCAGCGCCTTGGCGTACTCCGGCGTGCCCTCGGTCAGCCCCTTCAGGTGCTGGCCGCGGAAGATCACCGGGATCTGCCGGAAGGTGGAGCCGTTGCCGATGCCCGAGAAGAAGAAGGCCGACAGGAAGCAGAAGAAGAAGCCGTAGAAGTTGCCGCCGTCACCGCCGGCGGGCAGGAAGTTGATCACGCCGATGATGGAGAACGCCATGCCCACGAAGGACAGGATCGTCACCCGCGCGCCGCCCAGCTTGTCGGCGATCCAGCCGCCCGCCCAGCGCGCCAGGGCGCCGAGCGCCGGGCCCATCCAGGCGTAGGTGGCCACCGAGTAGGCCGGGAAGGTGGTCTTGATCAGCAGCGGCAGGGCCGCCGCGAAGCCGATGAAGGAGCCGAAGGTGCCGACGTAGAGCCAGGTCATCAGCCAGTTGTGCTTGCGCTTGAAGATGATCTTCTGCTGGCTGAAGGGGGTGGAGGCGACCTTCAGGTCGTTCTGCCCGAACCACGCGACCGCCGCCAGCACGACCAAGACCGGCACCCAGACGAAGGCGGCGTTCTGGAGGTAGATCTCCGAGCCGTTGGCCTTCTTCTGGCCGGCGCCGATGGCCAGCACCGAGGAGGTGATCAGGATCGGGGTCAGCAGCTGCACCACCGAGACGCCCAGGTTGCCCAGGCCGCCGTTGATGCCGGTCGCGTTGCCCTTCTCCTGCTTGGGGTAGAAGAAGCCGATGTTGGCCAGCGAGGAGGAGAAGTTCGCGCCGCCGATGCCGCAGAGCGCGGCGATCGCGATCAGCACGCCGTAGGGGGTGTCCGGGTTCTGCACCGCGAAGCCCAGCCACAGCAGCGGGACGATCAGCACGACCGTGGAGATGGCCGTGAAGCGGCGCTGGCCGATCATCGGGCCGAGGAAGGTGTAGAAGATGCGGGCGGTACCGCCGGTGATGCCCGGCACGGCCGTCAGCCAGAAGAGCTGCGACTGGCTGAAGCCGAAGCCCACGTCCTTGAGGTTGGTCGCCGTGATGGACCACACCTGCCAGACCACGAAGGCCACCAGGAGCGCGGGGACCGCGATCCACAGGTTGCGGGTGGCCACCTTCTTGCCGGTGGTCCGCCAGAAGACGGGGTCCTCCGGCGCCCAGTCGGTGATGGTGCGCCCGGGGCGGTACTGCTCGGGATCGGGTGACTGCGTACGGCCGCTCGGTACGGCCCGCACGTCCTGCGTGGCGGAGTCCATGGGAACTTCCCGGATGTTCGATGCGTTGCCTGACCCTTCCAGGATTCGCCCGTCCGGGGGCCCGTCATCAGAGGCGAACGCACCGTGGGAGACAGGACAAGGTCCTGTCTCCCACGGTGCGTTCGGACCTGCTCCGCGCGGTCCCTACGGACCGACCTCCAGCACCGGCAGCGCGACCTCCGGGTCGTCCAGGCAGACGCCGGTCCGCAGGTCGAAGACCTGCTTGTGCATCGGCGAGGCCACCACCGGCACCCCGTCCCGGCTGCCCATGATCCCGTCCGCGATCACCTCGGCCCCGGAGAAGGGGTCCCGGTTGCCCACCGCGTAGACCGCGCCCGCCGCGTCCCGGAAGACCGCCGCCGCGGTCCCGTCGGGCAGCACGGCCACCCGCCCGCGGCCGGTCTCCAGGCCCCCGGCGGCCGGCTCCGCCGCACCGAAGTCCACCGACCCCAGCTCCACCGGTCCGAACCGGGCGAGCGCCGCGGGGTCCTCCAGCACGGCCCCCCACTCGTCCTCGTACGCGGCCACGTGCCGCGCCATCTGCTCCTCCAGCTCGGCGCAGATGCCCAGCGAGTCCTCGATCAGCACCTCCTTGAGGTGGTCCAGCCCTCCCTCCAGCCGCTCGATCCAGGCGGCGGTCCGCTCCAGCCGTTCCCCGGTGCGGACGTAGTACATGAGGAACCGGTCGATCAACGCGAAGAGTTCGGCGCTCGAGAGGTCCGAGGCGAGCAGGTCGGCATGGCGCGGGGTGGTGCCGCCGTTGCCGCAGACGTAGAGGTTCCACCCGTTGGCCGTGGCGATCACGCCGACGTCCTTGCCGCGGGCCTCCGCGCATTCGCGCAGGCAGCCCGAGACGCCGCCCTTGAACTTGTGCGGGGTCCGCAGCCCCCGGTAGCGCAGCTCCAGGTCGATGGCGAGCTGGATCGAGTCGCCCTGTCCGAAGCGGCAGAAGCGGGCGCCCACGCAGGACTTCACGGCGCGCAGGGACTTCCCGTACGCCTGCCCGGACTCGAAGCCCGCGCCGCCCAGCCGGCGCCAGATGTCCGGCAGCTGCTCCTTGCGGACCCCGTAGAGGCCGATCCGCTGGGCACCGGTGATCTTCGTGTAGAGGCCGTAGTCCCGGCCCACCTCGCCGATCGCGATGATCTGCTCGGGGGTGATCTCGCCGCCGGCGACCCGGGGGATGACCGAGTACGTGCCGTCCTTCTGGAGGTTGGCGAGGAAGAGGTCGTTGGAGTCCTGGAGGGCGGCCTGCTCGCCTTCGAGGATGTGCCGCAGCCCGAGCTCGGGCGCGAGGGTGCCCAGGACGTTGGCGACCACCGGCTTGCAGACCGCGCAGCCCGCGCCTCCGGTGCCGTGCCGCTCCAGCAGTTCGGTGAAGGAGCGGATCCGCTCCGAGCGGACCAGTGCGTAGATCTCGGAGCGGCTGAGCGCGAAGTGCTCGCACAGCCCGCGGGGCTTCTCGATGCCGGCCGCCGCCAGCTCCGCGTCCAGCACCGCCTGGAGGGTGCCGGCGCAGCCGCCACAGCCGGTACCGGCCTTGGTGCAGCTCTTGATCCCGCCCAGGTCGGTCAGGGACTCGGCCGCGATGGCGGTCTTGACCTGCGCTTTGGTGACGTTGTGGCAGCTGCACACGACCGCGTCGTCCGGCAGCGAGTCGGCACCCGGCACGGTGCCGGCGCCCTCCGTCGCGGGCAGGATGAAGGCCTCGGGAGGGGCGGGCAGCTGCCGTCCGGCGTGCGGCTTGAGCGTGCCGTAGGCTTCCGCGTCGCCCACCAGGATGCCGCCGAGCAGCTGGCCCTCGGGCCCCAGCAGCAGCTTCTTGTAGACGCCCTCGCGGGCGTCGGAGAAGACCACGGAGACCGCGCCGTCCCGGCCCTCGGGGGCGAAGGGGTCGCCGAAGGACGCCACGTCGGCGCCCATCAGCTTGAGCTTGGTGGAGGTGTCGGCGCCGGTGAAGGTCAGCTCCCCCGCGCCCGCCAGCCGCTCGGCGACCACCTCGGCCATCTGGTAGCCCGGGGCGACCAGGCCGTAGACCCGGCCGTCGACGGTCTGCGCGCACTCGCCGACGGCGTAGACGTACGGGTCGCTGGTGCGGCAGTGCGCGTCCACCGCCACGCCGCCCCGGTCGCCGACGGCCAGGCCGCACTCGCGGGCCAGCCGGTCCCGGGGCCGCACCCCGGCCGAGAAGACGACCACGTCGGCGCTGATCTCCGTGCCGTCGGTGAGCCGCAGGCCGCGGGCCCGGCCGTCCGTGTCGGTCTCGACCCGGCCGGCGCCCACGCCGGTGTGCACGGCCACGCCCATGGACTCGATGGTGGCCCGCAGCGCCGCCGCGCCGCCGTCGTCCACCTGGAGGGGCATCAGCCGGGGCGCGAACTCGACCACGTGCGTGGTCAGTCCGAGGGTGCGCAGCGCGCCCGCCGCCTCCAGGCCCAGCAGCCCGCCGCCGATGACCACACCGGTCCGGGCCCGGCCGGCGTAGTCGGTCAGCCGCGCGACGTCGTCCAGCGTGCGGTACGTGAAGCAGCCCTCGGCCGAGGCGCCGTCGATGGGCGGCACGAACGGGTAGGAGCCGGTCGCCAGGACCAGCGCGTCGTAGCCGATGACCTCCCCGGAAGCGCAGGTGACGGTGCGGGCGGCGGTGTCGACCTGCTCGGCGGCCTCGCCCAGCCGCAGGTCGATGCCGTGCCGCTCCATGAAGCCCGGTTCGGCCAGCGAGAGTTCGTCGGGGCCGGTGCCGGTGAAGGCGGCCGAGAGGTGCACCCGGTCGTAGGCGGGCCGGTCCTCCTCGGCGAGCACCACCACCCGCCAGCCGGGGCCGTCGGGGCGGGCGGGGTCGGCGAGCGCGCCCCGGTCGGCGAGCGCCTCCAGCAGGCGGTGCCCCACCATGCCGTGACCGATCAGGAGGAGGGTCTGCATCGGGACGCCTTTCTTCGCGGTGGCTCTCCTCCCGACGGTAGGCCGGTCCCCCGGCCCCCGGGCCCCGAAAAGGACCCCTGGCGGCGGGCCCTGCGGCCCGTCGCGCCCGGGACCTGCGGCCGGCCGCGGAGGCCCTTCGCCGCGCTGACCGGGCGGCCGCCGGTGCCTAGCGTGGAACGGGACCCCTGGAGAGGCCCCGTACCCGCAGGAGGGCCGACATGCTCGTCATCGCCGTGCACGGCAGTGCGGTCCCGGCCGCCGCCCGGACCGTCGAGCGGCTGGTCGCCGCCGTCGAGGCGCTGAGCGGGGTGCGCCCGCTGGTCGGCCACCTGGACGCGCAGCGGCCCGCCCTGGCCGAGGTGGTCGCCGCGCACCCCGGCGCCGTGGTCGTCCCGCTGCTGCTCGGCGACGGCTACCACCGCACCGTGGACATCCCCGCGGTGCTCGCCGGCACCGGCTGCACCCTGACGCCCGGGCTCAGCGGCGAGCCGGACGTCACCCTCGCGCTGTACGGCCGGCTGCGGGACGCCGAGCGGCGGGCGGGCGCCTTGGCCCGGGCCGACGCGGTGGTGGTGGCCGGCGCCGGCTCCTCGCGGCCCGGCGGGAACGACGGCACCCTCGCGGCCGCCGCCGGACTGGCCGCCCTGCTGGAGTGCGACCGGGGCCCGACGCCCGTGGTCCCCGCCTACCTGACCTCCGCCGAGCCCGGCGTCGGGGCGGCCCTGGCCGGGCTGCGGGCCGCCGGGCACGACCGGATCGCGATCGCCGCGCACCTGCTCGCCGACGGCCGGTTCACCCGGTCGCTGGCCGCCGCCGGCGCCTGGACGGTGACCGAGCCACTGGCCGGCCATCCGCGGCTGGCCCGGCTGGTGCTGCGCCGGTACGAGGCCGCCCGGGCGGGCGGCTCCCCGCGCGCCGCGCGTCTGGCCTGCTAGGAGGCCGGACATCTGGTCTGCTGGACGGTATGGCGTACCTTCCGATGACCGCGCGCAGCCGCGAGGAGTCGCACCGCGCGGCCACCCCGCTGGAGCTCTTCTTCGACCTGTGCTTCGTCGTGGCCGTGGCCCAGGCGGGCAAGCAGCTGGTGCACGCGCTGGTCGAGGCGCATCCCGGCACCGGGATCACCGGCTACCTCTTCGTCTTCTTCGGCGTGTGGTGGGCCTGGATGAACTTCTCCTGGTTCGCCTCCGCCTACGACGTCGACGACGTGCCCTACCGGGTGGCGACGCTGGTGCAGATCGCGGGCGTGCTGGTGTACGCGGCGGGGGTGCCGCGGGCCTTCAACGCCAACGACTGGACGGTCGCGGTGATCGGGTACGTGATCATGCGGCTGGCGCTGACCGCGCAGTGGCTGCGGGCCGCGCACGGCGAGGAGGGCCCGGCCCGGCGTGCGGCGCTGAAGTACGCGGCCGGACTGGTGGTCTGCCAGTTGGGCTGGGTGGCGCTGCTGGCCGCGCCGAACGACACCAAGCAATGGCTGTTCCTTGCGCTGGTGGTGGCCGAGCTGTCGGTGCCGCTGATCGCCGAGCGGGGCTTCCAGACCGCCTGGCACCCGCACCACATCGCTGAGCGGTACGGCCTGTTCACCATCATCGTGCTGGGCGAGACCATCTCGGCGGCCACCGTCGCGGTGCAGTCCGCGCTGGACGAGCACGAGGCGGTGGGCGAGTTGCTGCCGATCGCGGCCGGCGGACTGCTGATCGTCTTCGCGGCCTGGTGGATCTACTTCGCGGTGCCCGCCCACGAGCGGCTGACCAGCAACCGCGAGGCGATCCCGTGGGGGTACGGGCACTTCGTGATCTTCGGATCGGCGGCGGCGATCGGCGCCGGCATCGAGGTCGCGATCGAGCACGCGGTCGGCAAGGCACACCTGTCGTCGCTGGCTGCCGGGGCGGCGGTCACCATGCCGACCGCGCTCTTCCTGCTCACCGTCTGGCTGCTGCACTCCCGGCACTTCAAGCGCGGGCTGGCCCAGCAGGCGGTGCTGCCGGCCACCGCGCTGGGGGTGCTCGCCTGCACCTTCGCGGGCGGCAACGCCGTGCTGGCGGCGGGGCTGGTCTCGGCCGCCGCGGTCGCGGTGGGCGTGTACCTCTCGGAGCGCGGCCGGCACCCGGCCGAGCGGGTCACCGGCGTCTGAACGGGACCCGGCCGAGCGGGTCACCCGGCGTCCGACCGGCCCCCGGCCGGCCCCCGGCACCAGCCCGGGGGCCCGCCCCGAGGTCCCGTCCGCCCGGGCGTCCGTCCGTACCCAGCACCCCTGTGTCCACGTAAACGCCCCGCCGCTCACACGTTGGATGGAATCTGACCCTCTGTAGGCCGTACGGGGCCCCGGGCCCCGGCGGGGCACGTGAGGATGACGGCCGTGACAGGGAACCTCGCCGATCCGGCGTTCTGGCAACAGCCCCCGGCCGACCGCCTCAAGGAGTTCGCGCGGCTGCGCGCCCTGCCGGAGCCGGTGTACTTCACGGAGCGGCCGGCCCGCCGGCGCGCCCCCGAGCGCGGCCACTGGGCCCTGGTCCGGCACGCGGACGTGATGGAGGCCAGCCGGCTGCCGAAGGTCTTCGCCAGCGCCCCGGGCGTGACCACCCCCGAGCCGGCCCGCTGGGTGCGGGCCCTCTTCGGCGACTCGATGGTCAACCTGGACGGGGCCGACCACGCGCAGCTGCGCAAGGTCGTCTCGCGGGCCTTCACCCCCCGGCTGCTGGCCGAGACCGAGCGGGACATCCACGCGGTGGCCGCCCGGATCGTGGACGACATGCTCCGCGAGCGGCCGGAGGAGTTCGTCGCCGCGGTCTCCTCCCGGCTGCCCCTGGAGGTCATCTGCAACATGATGGGGATCCCGCAGGAGTACCGGGCGGAGATCGCCGACCGGGTCAACCACGCCTCCGAGAACATCGGCGTGGAGCGGGGGCTGGCGGCCCGGCTGCGGGTGCCCGGCCGGGGGCTGCGGGCGCTGGCCCGGATGCAGCGGATGGTCGCAGGCATCGGCCGGGAGCGCCGCCGGCACCCCGCCGACGACCTGATCTCGGCGCTGGTCACCGCGAACGTGGACGGACAGGCGCTGGGCGCCCGGCAGTTGGGGGCGTTCTTCTCGCTGCTGATGGTCGCCGGGGTGGAGACCACCCGCAACGCCATCACCCACGGCCTGACCCTGCTCACCGAGCACCCGGACCAACGCGATCTGCTGCTCTCGGACTTCGAGCGGTACGCGGAGGGGGCGGTGGAGGAGATGGTCCGGCACTCCACGCCGATCATCCAGTTCCGCCGGACGGTGGTCGCCGAACACACCCTGGGCGGGCGGACCTTCCGGCCCGGCGAGAAGGTGGTGCTGTACTACGCCTCGGCCAACCGGGACGAGGCGGTCTTCCCCGACCCCGACGCCTTCGACATCACCCGCAGCCCCAATCCGCACCTCGGCTTCGGCGGCGGGGGCCCGCACTTCTGCCTGGGCGCCCATCTGGCGAAGGTGGAGATGAAGGCCCTCTTCCGGGAGCTGCTGACCCGGCCGGTGGACCTGCGGGCGGTCGGGCTGCCGGACCTGGCCGGCTCCAACTTCGACAACCGGGTGCGCTCGCTGCGGTTCGCCTTCTCCCCGCCGGTGGGTCCCGCGGAGCCCGCGGAACCCCTGACCCGCTGAGCGGGCGGGGGACGGGCCGCCACCGGGCAGGCTGGGAGCCCGGCGGCGGCCGCCCGTACGGGGGTTACTTGCGGAGCTTGGTGACCGGCAGCACGCAGTGCGCACTGCTGGTGAGGACCGACTCGTCGCCCGCGAAGGCCTGCAGCATCTCGGCGGTGACCGGCACCCCCGGCTTGGCCTCGGGCCAGGGGCGGGTGGCGAAGAGGAAGTACACCTGGCCGTGGTCGTCGGCGGCGGCCACCCACTCCGGCGGGGCCGGGCACTGGGCGTTGAGGCCCGGCATGGTCAGCACGGCCTGCCCGGCCTCGACCAGGACCGTGACGGGCATGCTGCTCTGGGTGCCGTCGAGGACCACGTCCCCGACGCGCAGGCCGTTCGCCTCGAGCAGGGCCCGGGCCGCGGCCTCGCCGGCCTCCGGGCCGTCCTCGCCGTCGCCGAGGGAGTAGGCGAGGAGGTAGGGCATGTCGTGGCCCTCTTCGGGGTCGCCGATCCACGCGAGGACGGAAAGGGTGCCGAGCTGGCTCATGCGGAGCGCGGATTCGGTGTGAGTCGAAGTCATGCGCCGCACCCTAGTGGGCTTTCCGGGGGTCCTTTCCCGCCCCTTCACCCCCTCGGGCTAGACCTGCCAGAATCCCTCTCCGGAATTCGCCTGCGTGTTCGCGTCCCGGTATTGGAGCTGCACGATGTGGACGTTCTCCGGAATTTCGAACACGACCCATCCCTCGGCCTCGTCGCCGACCCCCAGCGAACCGGCCGGCAGCGGCTTGCCGGTGGTCAGCTCGCCGGTCGGGACGGCCTCGTGGCGGCCGCCGTCCCGGTCCAGCGCCCAGACCCGGCCCAGCTCGCCGTACGACGAGCCGCCGACGTTGGCGAAGCTCATCCCGGCACCCACCCAGCGCTTGCCCTTCGCGGGGGCCTGGTTCCGGGTCAGGCCGATCGCCGGGTCCACGTACGCGTCCAGGACGGCGCGCAGGTGGCGGCCGACCTCCCGGCCGCTGATGGTGACCACCTCGCCGATCCGGGCGCCCTTCACGGCGGCCGCCGGGGACGCCCCGGCGCCGTCCGCGCCCGCGTCCCGGGCGTCGTCGCGGTACTCCCGCGGGGCCGCGACGGGACTGCCGGCCGCCGGCGCGGGGGCGCTCTGACACCCGGCCGTCCCGAGGAGCAGCAGAGGGAGCAGGGCCAGGGAGACGGGCGCGGCATGACGCATGAGGGGGTCCCTTCGGGGGAATTCGATGCGGCCATATTCGGGCCCTGGCCCGCGTAATTGCACCCACCGACACGAGTGGCGGCGAGTGAGATCCGGCCGCCCGATCAGCACAATTCGATTCGGCGGCGCACCGCCGTCGTTCCCCCACACCCGGAAGGCATCATGCGCACCACCGGATTCGCCCTCGCGGCACTGGCCGCACTGGCGGCTTTCACCGCACCCGCCGCCGCAGACTCGTTCGCCGGTGACATTTCCGTACGGGACGAGGTGCACGTCTCCCACGACGGAAAGGTCACCCTTTCCGGCACCTACCGCTGCCACACGGCGTCACCCGAGCGGGCGGTCTTCGTCTCGGCCAGCCTGGAGCAGGACGGCAGCCAGATCGGCATGAGCGGCGCCGACGCGATCTGCGACGGAGCCCGGCACGACTGGTCGAGCAGCGGCTCGACCCGGCCGCTCGGCACCGACCTCGGCTTCCACGAGGGGGACGCGACCGTGGTGGCCCGGCTGATGACCCTGGAGCCCGGCGGCCTGGCGCCGATGCCGCGCTCGCTGGTCCGGCACGAGGAGACGGTGCGGCTGGCCTTCGACCGCATCCGCTGACCGCGACGACGCCAGTACCCGCCGACGGCGGTGCACCGCCTAACGGCACTCCGGGCCGAGGCCGGTGACCGACATGTAGGCGACCGAGCGGCAGCCGGGCCCGGGGCGGGCCCGGCCGGCCGTGTGCGTCATCAGCAGCGACCCCGCCGCGACCACGAGCAGGAGCAGCAGCGCCCCCTGCACCGCCCGCACCGCCCCCTTGTTCATCCAGCGCATGTACGACCATCCCTTCCACCGCAGATCGTCACCCCGGGTGGCGCACCCCACAACCCGGAGTGACCACTCGGGTGGCCGACCCCGCCGCGGGAGCGCTCACCCCGTGCGCTCCGCGGCCTGGAACTCGCACCAGACGGCCTTGCCGTCGCCCCGGGACTCCACGCCCCAGTGGGTGGCCAGCGCGTCGACCAGCAGCAGGCCCCGGCCGGTGGTCGCGGCCTCCCCGGGCGAGCGGCGGCGCGGCCAGACGCTGGAGCGGTCCTTGACCCACAGCCGGATCCGCCGGACCGGCTCCGGCAGCACCTCCATCGTCAGCACCGCCCCGCCGTCGGTGTGCAGCAGGGCGTTGACCAGCAGCTCCCCCGCGGCCAGCTCCACGTCGTCGGCCAGCTCCGGCATGCCCCAGTCGCGCAGCGCCTGGCGCAGCGCGTACCGGGCCTCGGACAGCCCCTCCGGGTCGGCCTGGTGGACGTACTGGTGGATGCGCGGGGCGCGGTGGGTGCCCGGGTCGGGGGCCCGGCGCAGCACCAGCAGGGCCACGTCGTCGCCGGAGCCCCAGCGCTCCCACAGCCGGTCGGAGAGGTGGTCGGCGAGCGCACCCGCCTCCTGCGGGCCGCTGCGGACCGCGTGGGCCAGCGCGTCCATGCCGGCGGTGATGGCCGTGCCCGGCTCCTCCACCAGCCCGTCGGTGCACAGCACCAGCGTCTCCCCGGGCACCAGGTCCAGCCGGGTCTCGGGGAACTCCTCCTGCTCGAAGACGGAGGCCAGGCCCAGCGGCAGCCCGCCGCGCAGGTTCGGCCAGCCGGTCCGGCCGTCGGTGTGCCGGATCAGCGGGCCCAAATGGCCGGCGCGTACCGCCCGCACCCCGCCGGTCTCCAGGTCCACCTGCGCGTACGTGCAGGTCGCGAAGCGTTCGGTGTCGAGCTCGGCGAGGAAGCGGGAGGCCCGGGCCAGCACGGTCGAGGGCGGGTGCCCCTCCCCCGCGTAGGCGCGCAGGGCGATCCGCAGCTGGCCCATGATCGCGGCGGCGTGCGTGTCGTGGCCCTGGACGTCGCCCACCACCAGGCCGACCCGGTCCCGGGGCAGCGAGATCACGTCGTACCAGTCCCCGCCGACCTCCCGGCCGCTCCAGGCCGAGTGGTAGCGGACGGCGATCTCCCCGCCGCTGATCTCGGGGATCCGGCGCGGCAGCATCGCGGCCTGCAGGCCGGTGGCGAACTCCCGCTCCTGGTCGAACAGGAGCGCCCGCTGGAGGGACTGGGCGACGATGCCGGCCAGCCCCAGGCAGAGGTTGCGCTCCTCGGGGCTGAACTCGCTGCGCCGCCGGTAGAAGAGCACCAGCCCGCCGATCGCCTTGTCCTGGGCGATCAGCGGCAGGTAGGCGGCCGCGTCGTACTTGATCCGCCGCAGGTAGTCGGCGAGCAGCGGGAACTCCTCGGCCAGCGCCTGCAGGGAGGTGGAGAACCGGGCCCGGCGGCTGATCACCGCCTGGGACAGCGGCAGCGAGCCGTCCAGCCGGGAGAAGCGGCGCTCGTCCAGGATCTCCAGGGACTCCCCGCTCAGCGCGATGATCTTCATGGCGCCGTTCTCGGCGAGGCCGAGCGCGAGGCCGTCGGCGCCCAGCCGCTCCAGGGCGCCGGCCCCCGTCAGGGCGGCCGTGACGTCGTCCACGGTGACCGCCCGGGACAGCGCCTCGGTGGTCCGCTGCACGATGGTGGTCTGCTTGGCCCGGGCCGCCTCGAGCTTGCGCAGCAGGGTGGAGTGGGCCAGCTCGGCGGTGGCGTTGCGGACGATGCCCACGATCCGGTGGGCGGTGCCCGTCCCGTCGAGCAGGATCTCGCCCTGGGTGTGGGTCCACTGCTCGGTGCCGTCCCGCCGCTGCACGGTGAAGTACGCGCCGTACGAGCCGGCCCCGGAGTCCACCGCGGTCTGCACGGTGGCGGCGAGCCGGGCGCCGTCCTCGGGCGGGATCCGCAGCCCGAGCCCGTCGGGGGTGTGGTCGAACTCCTCCGGCTCGAGGTCGAAGACGCTCAGACCGCCCTCGTCGAGGTCGAGGTGGCCGCGCAGCAGGTCCCAGTCGAAGCTGCCCATTTTGTTGAGGGCCAGCCGCTCCCCCGGGCCGATCTCGGGCCCGGGCGCCCCCGGCTCGGTGTCCATGAGACTCCTTTCGGACGCCAGGGCTTCCTGGATGCCGGGGCTAGGGGGTGTCCGGCGGATCAGGGCCGGGCCCGGCCCGCCGGACACCCCCTAGTGGCGGGGCCAGCACGGCTGCGAGACGAGCCGTTCCCATTCTTCGTCAGGATGCCCGGGCAGGGTCAGTCCGGCCTCCCGCCAGCGCCTGACGAGGGACAAGTAGATGGTGGACCGGTCCGGGGGCGGGGGCGGCGCGGGCACCCCGGGCGACGGGGGTGCTTCCACCCGGCTGGCCGGGATGCGCACCCAGCCGCGGCCCCGTGCTCCCTCAGGGCTCATGACCGACCCCTCTCACCGCATGGACGACTTCGGGTGCCCGGCGGCCGGAGCGGGTGCGGCCGTCCGGGTCCTGGGGGACCCGGGCAGCGGCCCGCGGCCGGCGAGGCGCCTTCGTACTCCTGACACCAGTCTCCCCGCAGCGAAGCCCGCACCGTGCACGAATCGCATGGAAGGGCCGAATGAGGGAGCCGCGAGCAGCCCGGCGAAGAAGAGCCCGGGGTACGAGGACTCGAAGCGGGCGGTCAGCTCGGGGGTGCCGCCGCCGCCCACCCGCCGCAGGGCGGCCCGCACCCCCGCGTCCAGCAGGTCCAGCCGGTCGAGGTCGGGCACGAAGCCGGTGGCGGCGATGACGTGCGCGGTCTCCAGCACCACCCCGGCCCCGCCGCAGCCGGTCAGGGCCAGCCGGGTCCGGGCGCCGTCCGGGACGGCCCGCTGGAGCCGGTGCCCCAGCAGCACGGGCACCTGCCGCTCGAAGCGCTCGCGCAGCCACCAGGCGCCGGCCGGGCCGAGGGCGGTGGCGAAGATGTGCTCCCGGCTGCCGGCCGGCAGCCGGCGCACCGCCCCGGGCAGCTCGGCGTACACCCAGTTGCGCCAGCCGGTGCCCAGTCCGCTGTGCGGGTCGCGCAGGGTGCGCAGCAGGCTCCGGGAGAGCGGTTTGGCCGGGGTGTTCCAGCGCAGCCGTCCGGCCCGGGCGACCAGGCGCGGGTGGGCGCCGGCCTCCGCGAGCAGCACGGCGGTCTCCAGGGCGGCCTGGCCGCCGCCGACCACGGTCACGTCCTGCCCCCGGAAGCGCTCCAGGTCCCGGTGGCCGCTGCTGTGCGAGCAGTGGCCGGCGGGCAGCGGGCGCAGCGCCCGGGGGTAGTGCCGGAAGGGCATCACCCCCACCGCCACCGCGACCGTCCGGGCATGCACGGGGTCCTCGCCCTCCCGGGTGACGAGGAACCCGCCGCCCTGGGGGGCGACCCCGGTGACGGTGCACTCCTCGACCGCCGGTCCGGCCCGGCGGGCGAACCACAGCCCGTACCCGCTGAAGGCGCCGATGGGCAGCGGGTGCCCGTGCTCGGCGGCCAGTCCCCGGCCGGCGCAGTAGTCGGCCAGGGTGTGCCGGCCGGTGGGGTCGGAGAGGTCGGAGGCCCAGGGCTCGGACTTCAGGAACATGCCCTCGGGCATGTGGTCGCGCCAGGAGGCCATGGGGCGGCCGAGCACGCGGACGTCGAGTCCGGCGGCGGCCGCGTGCGCGCCGATGGAGAGGCCGTAGGGGCCGGCCCCTACGACCACGAGGTCGGCCGTGCGGGTCATGTGGCATGCGCCCTTTCTCTGGTGGCCGCCGTTACGCGTGCCGCGGGTGGTCGTGGTGTGTGGGGTAGCCCCTTGACGGGGTGTGGCAGGCTGGCGCGGAGGCAGGCCCGGGCCGTGGGTGGCCGAAGGCCACGGCGAAGCCGCGAAGCCCACGGGGTGGGCCTGCCGCAGGGCCTGCAGGCCACACCCCGTCAAGGGGCGAGGGGCCCCACGCAACACGGACGGCCCCGAAGCCCCGCAGCAGGCCCCCACACACCACGGACGGCCGCCCAGGAACCCCCGAGCGGCCGTCGAGCAGAGAGGGACACCCCCCTCACGAATCCAGCGGTTCCAGCTCCTCGTCGTCCTCGAACTCGTCGTCGAAGACCGAGCTGACGTCGAAGCGGTGCAGGACGCTGCCCGGGTCGGCGTGGTCGAAGGGGGTGTTGAGCCAGTCGCCGGGCTCGGGGGCCTCTTCTCCGATGGCGATCCACAGGGTGGAGTCGCCCTCGCTCAGGCCGAACTCCTTGTTACGGGAGGCGATCTCGTCCGGTTCGTACTCGCCGAAGAGCACGCCCAGCGCATGGGCGGTGCCGCCGGCGTCGCCCGGTTCGTCGTGGTCGAGGGCGGCGACCCGGTCGGCCTGGGCGATCAGGCGTTGTGGTTCGGCGACGACGTAGTCTCGGCGGATCAGGACACTGAACACGCTTGGTTCGGCGGGTCCGGAGTACGGGACGTGCTCCTCGCCGGCCGGGATCTCGAACGGGGTGACCTCGTCGTACCGGTCGTAGAGGAGTTCGTCGTACTCCTCGGCCGCCGCGGCCAGTTCGTTGAAGGCGGCGTAGACGGCCGGATCGTCGTCCCCTGAGCGGCCTTCTACGGCTGCCAGGTGGCGGTCCAGCGCGGCTTTGACCGCCTCGGCGGCGGCGCGTACCTCGGCAGCGGTGGGCTGAGCGGCATCAGACATAGTGCAGACGCTATCCGTACCGGGCCGGTGCCCGCACAATAGATTCGATGCCGGAATACGAATTTGTCGACGTGTACGTGCCCCGCGGTGTGCCCCGTAAGGAGGCGACCCGTCTGCTGACCGACCATGCCGAGTACGGGAACTGGGAGTTGGACCGGGTGGCGCTGTTCCGGGACGGCAGTCGCCGGGTGCGGCTGCGCCGCCGGATCATCCGCCAGATGCGGCCCACGTGGTGAGACGGCCGGCCGGCCGACCAGGGGCCGGACGGACCGCGGGCCCCGCCCCCGCGCGGTGTGCGCGCGGGACCGGGGCCCTGGGAACGGCCGTACGGGGCCGGGGTCAGGCGCCCGCGCCGCGGGACCGCCGGTAGAGCAGCGAGCCCGCCAGCAGCGCCCCGCCCGCCAGCGGGAGGGCCACCCCGAGGCCGGTGGCGCCGGTGTGCGCCAGCTCGGGCCCCCGCTCGCCGTGCACGCCGGTGCCGATCATGCCGGTGTCGGAGCCCCGGGTGTCGGGCCCCGGGGCGGCCGGCCCACCGGGCTGCCCCGGAGTACCGGGAGTCCCGGGCCGGCCGGGCTGACCCGGCTTCGTCGGGTACCCGGGCGTCCCGGGCGAAGGGTGACCAGGAGTCCCGGGATTCCCCGGCTGACCGGGGGTACCGGGGTGACCAGGAGTACCGGGGTGACCGGGCGTCCCCGGATTGCCCGGCTGTCCCGGGTGCCCGGGATGCCCCGGCTGACCGGGGTGACCAGGAGTCCCCGGATGCCCGGGAGTCCCGGGATTCCCCGGCTGCCCCGGGTGACCCGGCTGTCCCGGATGCCCCGGTCCGCCCGGGTTCTGGTGCCCCGGAACATTGGCGCAATCATTGCCCGTCGCCGGGTTCAGCAGTCCCACCACGTCGATGGTGTTGCCGCAGGCGTTGAGGGGCAGTTGCACCGGGGCCTGGATCAGGTTCCCGGAGCCGACGCCCGGGGAGCCGTGGGCCCCGCCGTGCGCGCCCGCGCCGGGGCCGGCGTGGCTGCCGTGGCCTCCGGTGTTGGTGCAGTGGTTCCCCGCGGCCGGGTTGAGCAGGCCGATGACGGAGACGGTGTTGCCGCAGGCGTTCACGGGTACGTGTACCGGCGCCTGGATGGTGTTCCCGGACAGCACGCCCGGGGAGTTCGAGGTGCCACCGAAGGCCCCCGAATCCGCTTGTGCGTAGCCCCCACCCAAAGCGAGTACACCGCCCGCGGCCGCCACGCTGAAGAGAGTCTTCTTGGTGACCTGTCGCAAGGTGTTCTCGTTCCTGCTGTGTGCTTGCCGTGTGCGTCCGGGCTCCCCTGCTCGGACGCCGAAGCCGTCCCGGGAGCCCCGGGGCGCGCGGTGCGCGCCCCGGGAGCCGGGACTCAGACCCTCGGAAGGGTGCGAGTACGACGTCAGTCGTTGATGCAGGTGTTGCCGAACGCCGGGTTCAGCAGGCCGATCACGTTGATCGTGTTGCCGCACACGTTGACCGGGATGTGCACGGGCACCTGGACGACGTTGCCGGACGCGACGCCCGGGGAGCCGACAGCGGCACCCTGCGCACCGGCGTCGGCGACGGCGAGGCCGGCACCCGCGAGAACCAGGCCACCGGTGGCAGCCGCAGCAGCGACAACCTTCTTGATCATCATTCCTCCTAGTAGGCAATGCGGTCCCAGCCGCGGACCGCACCACCTGTAACGAGGAGGTCTCGCCAGGGCTACGAGCGTATGGTCGGATTCACTCTTCCTGGTGGAATGCGCACACCTTGACGATTGCTCAGCAGTTGTCGATGAATCGGTCGAGCACGCGCACGCCGAACTTCAGACCGTCCACCGGAACCCGCTCGTCCACGCCGTGGAACATGCCGGCGAAGTCCAGCTCGGGCGGCAGCTGGAGCGGCGCGAAGCCGAAGCAGCGGATGCCCAGGTCGTCGAAGGACTTGGCGTCGGTGCCGCCGGAGAGCATGTACGGCACGGCCCGCGCGATCGGGTCCTCGGCCTTGAGGGCGGTCTGCATGGCGTCGACCAGCCGGCCGTCGAAGTCGGTCTCGAGCGCCTTGTCGCCGTGCACGTCCTCGCGCTTGACCCGGGGGCCGAGGATCCGGTCGAGGTCCGCCAGGAACTCCTGCTCGTAGCCGGGCAGGAAGCGGCCGTCCACGTGCGCGGTGGCCTGGCCGGGGATGACGTTGACCTTGTAGCCGGCGCCGAGCATGGTCGGGGCGGCGGAGTTGCGCAGGGTCGCGCCGACCATCTTGGCGATGCCGCCGAGCTTGGCGAGCGTGCCGTCCATGTCCTCCGGGTCCAGCGGGGTGCCCAGGGCGTCGGAGAGCTCGTCGAGGAAGGACCGGACCGTCTTGGTGACGCGGACCGGCCACTGGTGGCGGCCCAGCCGGCCGACCGCCTCGCAGAGCTCGGTGATGGCGTTGTCGTTGTTGGTCATCGAGCCGTGGCCCGCGGTGCCCTCGACCGTGAGCCGCATCCAGTGCATGCCCTTCTGGGCGGTCTCGACCAGGTACAGCCGCAGGTTCTCGTTGACGGTGAAGGAGAAGCCGCCGACCTCGCCGATGGCCTCCGTGACGCCCTCGAACAGGTCGGGGTGCTTGTCGACCAGGTGCCGGGCGCCGTAGGTGCCGCCGGCCTCCTCGTCGGCGAGGAAGGCCAGCACGATGTCGCGCGGGGGCTTGCGGCCGCTGCGCATCCGGTCGCGGACCACGGCCAGCGTCATCGCGTCCATGTCCTTCATGTCGACCGCGCCGCGCCCCCAGACGCAGCCGTCGGCGACCTCGCCGGAGAACGGGTCGTACGTCCAGTCGGCGGCGTTGGCCGGGACCACGTCGGTGTGGCCGTGGATCAGCAGGGCCGGCTTCGAGGGATCCTCGCCCGCGATCCGGGCGACCGTCGAGGCGCGGCCCTTGTGGGACTCGAAGATCTGCGGCTCCAGACCCACCTCGGCGAGCTTCTCGGCCACGTACTCGGCGGCCTTGCGCTCACCCGGTCCCGAGTGGTCGCCGTAGTTGCTGGTGTCGATCCGGATCAGCTCCCGGCAGAGGTCGACGACCTCGTCCTCGCCGGAGACGGTCCTGCCGGTGCTCGACTCGCTCACGCTCTTCCTCCCACTGCCGGTGCCGGTTGATCCCCTCATCCTCTCTCCCCGGGAGCCGCCACCCAAGGGCACACCCGGCCGGAGAGGGGGGTGATCGGGGCACTCCGAATCCCTGGTAATGTTCTCTTCGTCGGAGCGGCCCGGAAGGGACGCGAGACAGACACCTTGTCCGGGTGGCGGAATGGCAGACGCGCTAGCTTGAGGTGCTAGTGCCCTTTATCGGGCGTGGGGGTTCAAGTCCCCCCTCGGACACCAGCAGGAAGACCCCAGATGCGTCTGGGGTCTTTCGCGTTTCCGGGGGCGGTCGGCGCCGCCCGGGGCGTACGAGAAGGGCCCCGCGGGGCCGGGAGGTAGCTCCCGGGCCGCGGGGCCCTTCTGCGTGCTCGGGGTCAGGCGGGCAGGGCGGCGCGGGCGGCCAGCGGGCCCGCGGCGCGCAGGGCGCCCATCGGCTTGCCGCCGCCGTAGACCGGGGTGCCGGCGAACGGGGCCAGCAGGGCCGGGTCCACGCCCGCGACGGCGAGCGCGGCGGCGGTGACGGGCATCCGGGCCCGGTCCGAGCCGTCGGCGATCTTGACGCCCACGGCGCGGCCGTCGGGCAGCGCGGCGATCTGGACCGCCTCGAAGCCGTCCTTGGCGATCAGGCCGGGCACCGCCCGCATCAGGGCGGTGACGTCCCGGCCGGTGCCGGCGACCATCTCGGGGTGCGCGCGTACGGCGTCGGCGAGGCGGGCCTCGGGGGTGCCGGGGGCGGCCGTGGCGATGGCCGCCGCC
Source organism: Streptomyces sp. NPDC089919 (assembly GCF_040684615.1). Lineage (NCBI taxonomy): Bacteria > Bacillati > Actinomycetota > Actinomycetes > Kitasatosporales > Streptomycetaceae > Streptomyces > Streptomyces sp. NPDC089919. Next base: position 50,054 of record NZ_JBFBGK010000018.1, on the reverse strand, counting down.
GCGCGGGTGAGCCCGTACAGCGAGACGGCGAAGAGCGGGGCGCCGCAGCCGTCGACGGTGGTGCGGGCCGGCGGGGCACCGGTCAGCTCGGTGACGGTGTCGGCGATGGTGCACTGAAGGGGGTGCCCCGGGTCGAGGTAGTCGGTCTCGGACCAGCCGCGGGAGCGGCACAGGGCGAGCATGGCCGCGTGCTTGCCGGAGCAGTTGTGGGCCAGCCTGGAGGGGCCCCGGCCGGCGGTCAGCCAGTCCTCGCGCTGCTGCGCGCCGTACGGCAGGTCGGCGGGGTTGAGCAGGGCCTCGGGGCCGAGGCCGGCGGTGCGCAGGATCGTTTCGGCGCCGTCCTGGTGGACCTGTTCGCCGGAGTGGCTGGCGGCCGCGAGGGCCAGCAGCGGGCCGTCGAGCTCCAGGCCGGCGCGGAGCATGGCGACCGCTTGGAGGGGCTTGAGGGCCGAGCGCGGGTAGAAGGCGGCGGCCGGGTCGCCGGCCTCGTACCGGACCTCCCCGTCCGCGCCGAGGACGACGACGGAGCCGTGGTGGACGCCCTCGACCAGGCCGTCGCGGACGACGTGGACCAGCGGGACGTGGCCCGGCTCCCGGATCACGGGGGCGGTGGGCGGGGTCATCGGGCGTCCTCGTCGGTGGCGGGGGCGGTGACGGCGGGGGCCTGGGCGGCGGCGGCCAGCTCGGCCACCCGGCCGCGGACCAGGTACCAGCCGCCGACCAGGGCGGCGGCGATCAGCGGCAGGAACATCACGGTGGTGCGGCCCACTCCCCCGTCGCACCACATGAGGACGAGCACGGTGACCAGGAAGGCCAGGGTGACCAGCTGGGTGTACGGGGCCCAGGGCAGCCGGTAGGAGGGCCGGGAGACCAGCCCGGCCTTGGCGCGCCGCCAGAAGAACAGCGAGCAGATCATGACCATGGCCCAGGTGCCCAGGATGCCGATGGAGGCGAGGTTGAGCACGATCTCGAAGGCGTTCGAGGGCACGAAGTAGTTGAGGGCGACGCCCGCGACGCCGAAGGCGGCGGTGAAGAGCACGCCGCCGTAGGGGACCTTGCCCTTGTTCATCCGGGCGGTGAAGCGCGGGGCGGAGCCGGACATGGCCATCGAGCGCAGGATCCGGCCGGTGGAGTAGAGGCCGGAGTTGAGGCTGGAGAGCGCGGCGGTGAGCACGACCAGGTTCATGATGCCCGCGGCGCCGGGGACGCCGAGCTTGTCGAAGACCGTGACGAACGGGCTCTGGTCGGCGGAGTACGCGGTGTACGGGAGCAGCAGCGCGAGCAGGACGACCGAGCCGACGTAGAAGACGCCGACCCGCCACATGATCGAGTTGATCGCCTTGGGCATGATCTTCTCGGGGTTCTCGGTCTCGCCGGCGGCGACACCGCACAGCTCGACGGAGGCGTACGCGAAGACGACGCCCTGGACGACGAGCAGCATCGGCAGCACGCCGGAGGGGAAGAGGCCGCCGTTGTCGGTGATGGAGCCCAGGCCCGGGGTGTGGCCGTCGATCGGGTGGCTGGTGGCGATCAGGTAGATGCCGACGAGCATGAAGGACACCAGGGCGGCGACCTTGACGATCGAGAACCAGAACTCCATCTCGCCGAAGTAGCGCACCGAGATCAGGTTGGCGGCGAGCACGACGGAGAGGGCGATCAGCGCGAGGATCCACTGCGGGACGTCGGAGAACATCGCCCAGAAGTGCGCGTAGGTCGCGGCGGCGGTGATGTCGGCGACGGTGGTCGTGGACCAGTTGAGGAAGTAGAGCCAGCCGGCGGTGTAGGCGCCCTTCTCCCCCATGAACTCGCGCGCGTAGGAGACGAAGGCCCCGGAGGAGGGCCGGTAGAGGACCAGTTCACCCAGGGCCCGGACCACGAAGAAGGCGAAGACGCCGCACACGGCGTACGCGATGGCCAGCGAGGGGCCGGCGCCGGCGAGGCGGCCGCCCGCGCCGAGGAACAGGCCGGTGCCTATGGCGCCGCCGATCGCGATCATGTTGATGTGCCGGGACTTCAGGTCCTTGCTGTAGCCCTCGTCGCCCGCGTCGACGTGCGGGGTCGCCGCGGCCGGTGGGGCCGTGGCCAGGGTGCGGTCACTCATGTATGACTTCGCCTTCGTGGATGGGACAGGCAGGTCCGGGTGGCACGAAGGCGGACGGGGTGGGTCTCTCTCCTTGGTGCCGGAGGGCTCCGCGGGACGGCGGGGCCCACCGCACGGTCGGGGGTCGCCCCGCCGTGACCCGGCACCCGGTCCGCGCCGGGGCGCGGGCCGGGACTGGGTACATCGGCCACAAGGAGACCATGAGGGGGTGGATCAGCCAAAACCGGGCGGACCGCGGGGTGCGGTCCGCCCGGTGGCGGGAGGGCGGCCGGGGCCGGCTCGGCGGCCGGGCGCGGCGGGGGGCGGGTCAGTCCTGGGCGGCGGCCTGGTCGAGCCGGAAGGCCTCGTTGCCCAGGCCGATCCGGGCGTGCGCCTCGGGGCTGCGGCGGCGCAGGACGGCGCCGTGGACCAGGCCGGCGACGGCCGCGAGGGCGATCAGGCCGGGCAGTACCCAGCGCAGCGCGGAGCCGGAGCCGGCGCCGACGAGGGCGCCGAAGTCCTTGACGGTGTACCCGGCGATGCCGAGCAGCAGCAGGCCGGCGAGGCCGGCGGCGGTGAGCCGCCAGGCCTGGGCGCCGGCCGCGCCGCGCCGGACGAAGAAGGCGATGACGGCGAAGGAGGCGGTGGCCATCAGGAGGATGACGCCGAGGGCGCCGACGCTGCCCATCCAGGTGAACAGGTGCAGCACGGGCGCGGTGGGGTCGCCGGTGGGCATGTCGTCGGTGACCGCGAAGGCGCCGACGACCAGCACCGAGACGACGGTCTGGAGCAGGGAGCCGGTGGCGGGGGCGCCGCTGGTGGGGCTGGTGCGGCCGAAGGCGGCGGGCAGCAGGCCCTCGCGGCCCATCGCGAAGGCGTAGCGGGCGACGACGTTGTGGAAGCTGAGCATGGCGGCGAACATGCCGGTCACGAAGAGGACGTGCAGCACGTCGGTGACGGTGCCGCCGAGCCGGCTCGAGGTGAGTTCGAAGAGCAGGCCGGGGCCGGCCTTGGCGGAGGTGGCGACGACGGCGGAGGGGCCGGTGGCCACGGTCAGGGCCCAGGCGCTGACGGCGAAGAAGAAGGCGACGAAGCCGATGGCGAGGAACATCACGCGCGAGACGATGACGTGCGGCCGGCTGGTCTCCTCCGCGTAGACCGGGGACTGCTCGAAGCCGAGGAAGGCGGCGATGCAGAAGCACAGGGCGGTGCCGAAGCCGGCGCCGCTGAGGGCGTCGGGGTTGAAGGCGGCGAAGGAGATGCCCTCCTTGGCCGGGTCGGCGACGGCGGCGATGTCGAAGACGACGACGAGGACGCACTCGATGAGGAGGAGGACGCCGAGCACCCGGGCGTTCAGGTCGATCTTGAGCCAGCCGAGGGCGCCGGTGAGGGCCACGCCGAGGAGGGCGGGGATCCACCAGGCGATCTGGAGGTCGAGGTAGGTGGCGCAGAGGCCGGAGACCTCGAAGCCGAAGATGCCGTACACGCCGACCTGCAGCGCGCTGTAGGCGACGAGGGCGACCACGGAGGCGCCGGCGCCGGCGGTGGGGCCCAGGCCCCGGGCGATGTAGGCGTAGAAGGCGCCGGCGTTGTGGACGTGGCGGCTCATCTCCGCGTATCCGACGCTGAAGAGGGCGAGCACGGCGCCGAGGATGACGAACAGCAGCGGCTGCCCGACGATGCCCATCACACCGAATGTTGTGGGCATGACACCGGCGACGACCATCAGGGGCGCGCTGGCCGCGAGCACGGAGAGCAGCAGCCCGGCGGTGCCGAGCCGGTCGGCGCGCAGGGCGCGGTCCTGGCCCTTGTACGTCCGTATGTCTGCGGTGGTGTCGGAGAGCGTGCTGGAACTGCCCGTCGCCATGGCGGGTCGTCCTTTCACGGGGGTTGGGTCGGGCTGGGGAAGGTCCCGACGGAGAGCGGTGCGGGGGTCAGGCGGAACCCAGCGCCGCGCTGCGCGCGGCCAGGAACGCCTTGTGGGGGTCGAGATCGGGATAGGACCAGGGGGCCGGCGTGGCGTGCCGCCCGATCCGGTGGAAGAGGGCCGCCGCTTCGGCGGGGCGGCCCTCGCAGAGCTTCGCGTGCGCGAGGAAGTTCAGGTCGACCCGGTTGCGCGGGTGGTCCTCGCGCTCCCACTCCAGCCACCAGTCGAAGGCGGTGCGCAGCACCTGCCGGGCGCGCCGGCCGGACCAGTGCTCGGCGGCGTCGGGAGCGGCGCCGGCGGCGGCCAGCACCCGGTAGCGCTCGGCGTGGGCGACCACCGGCAGGACGGCGAGCGGGGAGTCGGCCGGGGACTCCTCGGCGGCCCAGGAGGCGAAGTCGTACACCTCGTGGAGCGGGTCGGCGCCGGCGGCGGGGGTGCGCTCGGCGAGCTTGGCGACCATGAGGTGGTGGGCGTGGTGGTGCTCCCGGTGCCGGGCCCGGACCTGGTCGAAGGTGCGGGCGAACTCCTCCTCGGGCCCCACCGCGCGGGTCAGCAGGAGCAGCGCGAGCCAGGGGGTGGGGTCGTTCGGCAGCCGGGCGGCGGCCGCGCGGCAGGCCCGCTCGGCCGCCTCGGCCGAGCCCTTGCCGCGCAGCGCCGCGAAGACCTCGGCGCAGGCGAGCAGGGTGGCGGCGTCGGCGCTGTCCGGTTCGGCCAGCAGCCACTCCCGGGCCCAGGCGGCGGCGGAGGGCGTCTCGCCGAGCACCACGACGCGGTGGCCCCGGCGGTCCCAGTCGTCGCCGGTCGCCACCAGCAGGGCGCGCGCCTTGGCCCACCGACCCTGGGTGAACTGACCGCGTACGTCGATCAGTTCGGCATCACAGAGGGCCGGGTCGAAGAACTGGGTGTCCTTCTTGCGCGAGCGGCCGAGGGGCGGCGGAGGCGGGGACATCCGCGGACTTCCCTCCAGGGAACACGGTCTGGGCCCGCGGTATCGGGAGCGCGAGCGAATGATCACGCACAGCAAAGCGGCCGGGATCGCTCCGCGTCAAGGTCCAGTCCACCACGTGGCGCGTTTCAACTGGTCCGAAATGCTCTGGAGTTGGCGCAAAGAAACCGGTTAGTCGGGCCGGGTCGGGCGCCCTAGCCTGGGCCCATGACGACTCACGACGCCCTTCCCCCCTTCCTTCTGGCCTTTCCCGGGCCGCTGCGCGACCAGTTGGTGGCCGCCGTGCTCAGTGGCGAGAAGACGAGCACCACCGGCCTAGTCGCCGAGTACGAGGCGGTGGGCGAGGAGCTGCCCGTGGTGGGTGACCGCCAGGTGATGCTGGACTCGGACGAACGGCCCGTCGCCGTCATCGAGGTGACGGAGGTTCGGGTGGTGCGGGCCGGGGACGTGGACCTGGCGCACGCCGTGGACGAGGGCGAGGGGTACACCAGCGTCGCGCAGTGGCGCGCCACCCACGAGACGTTCTGGCACAGCGACGAGGTCCGGGCCGAGATCGGCGACCCGCGGTTCACGGTGGACGACGACACGCTCGTGGTCGCCGAGCGGTTCCGGGTCGTGGCGCGGCTGGGCTGACCCGGCGGCCCCCGGAAGGGGGCCCGTCAGCCGGCCGCCGCACCCGTCAGCCGACCGCCTCGGCCGCCGCCCGGCCCGCGGTGCGGCCGGAGAAGAGGCAGCCGCCGAGGAAGGTGCCCTCCAGCGCCCGGTAGCCGTGCACCCCGCCGCCGCCGAAGCCGGCCGCCTCGCCGGCCGCGTACACGCCGGGCAGCGGGTCGCCGTCGTCGGTGAGCACCCGGGAGGACAGGTCGGTCTCCAGCCCGCCCAGGGACTTGCGGGTGAGGATGTTGAGGCGGACCGCGATCAGCGGGCCGGCCGCGGGGTCCAGGATGCGGTGCGGGGCGGCGGTGCGGATCAGCTTGTCGCCGAGGTAGCGGCGGGCCCCGTGGATCGCGGTGACCTGGAGGTCCTTGGTGAACGGGTTGGCGATCTCCCGGTCCCGGGCGGTGATCTCGCGGCGCAGCGCGGCCTCGTCGATCAGCGGCTCCTTCGTCAGCGCGTTCATCCCGCGCACCAGCGCGGACAGGTCCCGCTCGACCACGAAGTCGACGCCGTTGTCCATGAAGGCCTTGACCGGTGCGGGCACCGCCTGCCGGGCCCGGTCGATCACGCCCCGTACGGACTTGCCGGTGAGGTCCGGGTTCTGCTCGGAGCCGGAGAGCGCGAACTCCTTGCCGATGATGCGCTGGTCGAGCACGAACCACGTGTGGTCGTGGCCCGAGCGCATGATGTGCTCCAGGGTGCCGAGAGTGTCGAAGCCCGGGAAGAGCGGCACCGGCAGCCGCCGGCCGGTGGCGTCCAGCCAGAGGGAGGACGGGCCGGGCAGGATGCGGATGCCGTGCCGGGCCCAGATCGGGTTCCAGTTCTCGATGCCCTCGGTGTAGTGCCACATCCGGTCGCGGTTGATGTGGCTGGCGCCGGCCCGCTCGGCGATGCCGAGCATCAGGCCGTCCACGTGCGCGGGCACGCCGGAGAGCATCCGGGCGGGCGGGCGGCCCAGCCGGGCCGGCCACTGGGCGCGGACCAGGTCGTGGTTGCCGCCGATGCCGCCGGAGGTGACGATCACCGCCTGGGCGCGCAGCTCGAAGGCGCCGCTGACCTCCCGGCTGCTGGCGGTGCCCCGCCCGGCGGCGGAGGGCTCCAGGACCTCGCCGCTGACGGTGTCCACGCTGCCGGCACTGCGGGACAGGCCCGTGACCCGGTGCCGGAACCGCAGCTGGACCAGGCCCTTGGCGACCCCGGCGCGCACCCGCCGCTCGAAGGGCTCGACGATGCCGGGCCCGGTACCCCAGGTGATGTGGAAGCGGGGCACCGAATTGCCGTGGCCGGTGGCGTCGTAGCCGCCGCGCTCGGCCCAGCCGACCACCGGGAAGAAGCGCACCCCCTGGGCGTGCAGCCAGGGCCGCTTCTCGCCCGCGGCGAAGTCGACGTACGCCTCGGCCCAGCGGCGCGGCCAGTGGTCCTCCTCGCGGTCGAAGCCGGCGGTGCCCATCCAGTCCTGGAGGGCGAGCTCGTGGCTGTCCTTGACGCGCATCCGCCGCTGCTCGGGCGAGTCGACGAAGAACAGTCCGCCGAAGGACCAGTGGGCCTGGCCGCCGATCGACTGCTCCGGCTCCTGGTCGAGCAGGATGACCTTGCGGCCCGCGTCCACCAGCTCGGCCGTGGCCGCGAGGCCCGAGAGCCCGGCACCGATAACGATCACGTCTGCGTCGTACGCCATGGCCCCGATCTTGGCTACGCGGCGGTAACCCGTCAACACCGGTGCTTGGATGGATCCCATGAGCGCTGCCGAGGAGATCCTGGACGTCGTCGACGAGCACGACCGCGTGGTCGGGCGGGCGCCCCGGGGCGAGGTGTACGCGCGGGGGCTGCGGCACCGGTGCGTCTTCGTGCTGGCCCGGGACGCGGCCGGGCGGATCTTCGTGCACCGCCGCACCGCCACCAAGCTGGTCTTCCCGTCGCTGTACGACATGTTCGTGGGCGGGGTGGTGGGGGCCGGCGAGAGCTACGAGGGCGCGGCCCTGCGGGAGGCCGAGGAGGAGCTGGGGGTGTCGGGGCTGGCGCAGCCCGCACCGCTGTTCACGTTCCTCTACGAGGGCGCCGGGGGGCAGTCGTGGTGGTCCGCCGTGCACGAGGTGCGCTGGGACGGGCCGGTGGCTCCGCAGGTGTCCGAGGTGGACTGGTACGACTTCCTCCCCGAGGAGGAGGTGCTGGGGCTCCTGGGCACGTGGGACTGGGTGCCGGACGGGCTGGAGGCCTACCGGCGGCTGCGGCTGCACCGCGGCCTGCCCGCGGGCCTGCCGCCCGGCCCCCACCAGTAGATTTGCCCCGTGACCGACTTCCTCAAGGACGTCCGGCTCTGGTTCGCGCCGTGGCGGGTGCGGGACGAGGGCGGGACGCCGGACTACCGCTTCTCGCTGGCCAACGAGCGCACCTTCCTGGCCTGGCTGCGCACGGCGCTGGCGCTGATCGGGGGCGGCTTCGCGGTCGACCAGTTCCTGCCGGAGCTGCGCTGGGGCGTGCGGGTGGGGCTGGCCATCGCGCTGCTGGTCGTCGGCGCGGCCTGTGCGCTGCGGGCGGTCAACCACTGGGTCCGCTGCGAGCGGGCGATGCGGCGCGGCGAGGACCTGCCGGTGTCGCGCTTCCCGGTGGTGCTCAGCCTCGGCGTGGGGCTGGTGGCGGGGGCCATGGTGGTGGTGGTCCTGCTCGGCTGGACGAACGGGCGGTGAGCCCGGCGGACCCGGTGCCGGGGGCGCCGGGCGGGCGTGATCCCGGGCTGCAGCCCGAGCGGACCAGGCTGGCGTGGCGGCGTACCACGCTGACCTGGACGGCGGTGGCGGTGCTCGCGGTCAAGCAGGCGCTGCACGGCAGCGGTTCGCCCGCCGAGCTGGCCGGCACGGCCTTCATCGCCCTGCTGTGGGCGGGGTTCCTCTACGTCTCGCACCGGCGGATCCAGGCGCTGGCGGCGCCCCGGCCGGCGCTGCTGGGCCTGCCGGCCGCGCTGGCCGCGGCGCTGTGCTGCGTGGCCCTGACGGGGTTCGCGGTGCTCCTGCTCGTCCTGAGCGACCGGCGGCCCTGAGCCGGACGGCCGGAGGGGACCCCGGCCGCCCGCACCGGTGCGATCATCGGCCTTCCCCGTGGCGCCGCCGGACAGTCGGACATACCGCCGCAGTACGGACTAGCCTCGCCCGCATGACGACCCTGCACCAGGAACACGGCACCCACGAGCACGCCCACGGGCCGGACTGCGGACACCCCGAGGTGCCGCACGGCGACCACGTCGACTACGCCCACGACGGGCACCTGCACCGCGAGCACGCGGGCCACTGGGACGAGTGCGAGACCGCCGAGCACGTCTCCCACGAGGCGCACGAGCACGCGCACGGGGAGGACTGCGGGCACCCGGCGGTCGAGCACGGGGACCACCTGGACTACCTGCACGACGGCCACCGGCACGCCGCGCACAACGGCCACTGGGACGACCACTAGGCCGTCTCCTCCGGATCTTGCCTGACCCGCGCCTCCCCCAGCTACCGCTGGGAGGTGCCCCCAGGCGCCGCACCTCGCCGCGTTGTCGGGCCCACCCAAGTACGTCCAGTAATCGGGCGACCCTCCGCCTTGCGATGCACGGCGCCAGACGACGCGGGCTTAACCGGCAAGATCCGAAAGAGACGGCCTAGCAGCCCTGCCCCGGGGGCCCCGCGTGCGCGCTCGTGGTGGCTGGCAGGATGGTCCGTCCGCCGCCACGACCCGGGGAGCCGTGATGTCCGTATCCGTCGAAGAGCCGTACACCGTCCAACTGGCGGACGGGGTGTACGCGTACGTGCAGCCCGACGGGGGCTGGTGCCTGAGCAACGCGGGCTTCGTGACCGGCGGCGGGCGGACCCTGCTCGTCGACACCGCGGCCACCGAGCGGCGCTCCCGCTGGCTGGCCGAGGCGGTGGCCGCCACCGGCGCGCCGGCGCCCTCGGTGATCGTGAACACCCATCACCACGGCGACCACACCTACGGCAACTGCCTGTTCCCCGACGCGACGGTGCTGGCGCACGAGGACAGCCGGGCCGAGCAGCTGGACGCCGGGCACCAACTGCACCTGATCTGGCCGCAGACCGACTTCGGGGACATACGGATCAGCGCGCCCTCGCTGACCTACCGCGACGCGCTCACCGTGCACGTCGGGGAGAGCGAGGTGCGGGTCTTCCACCCGGGCGTGGCGCACACCCGGGGCGACTCGGTGGTCTGGCTGCCGCGCGAGCGGGTGGTGTTCACCGGGGACCTGGTCTTCTCCGGCGGCACCCCCTTCGTGCCCTTCGGTTCGCTCGCCGGGTCGCTGCGGGCCCTGGAGCGGCTGCGGGAGCTGGGGGCCCGGACGGTGGTGCCCGGGCACGGTCCGGTCACGGACGCCTCGGCGTACGACGACATGGAGCGGTACCTGCGGTTCGTGGGCGCGCTGGCGGAGGCCGGCCGGGCCGCCGGGCGCACCCCGCTGGAGGCGGCCCGCCGGGCGGACCTGGGCAAGTTCGCGTCCTGGCGGGAGAGCGAGCGGCTGGTGGCGAACCTGCACCGGGCCTACGCGGAGCTGGCGGGCGAGCCGGCCGGGTCCCGGCTGGACCTGGTCGCGCTGCTGACGGACATGACGGCGATGAACGGCGGGCAGCCGGTGGCCTGTCACGCGTGAGGGCCCGCCGCGGGCCGGCCCCGGCCGGCCGGCCCCGGCCGGCCCGCACCCCGGGGACGCGCGGGCCCGCGGGGCGCCCCTCTGGACGACATACCGACTGGTCGGCATGATGGGGTGCACCGTCCGAGCCGGGTCGTCCGGCCGCGTCCGCACGGAGGTGCGCATCATGTCCTCAGCCGATCCACGGGGCCTCGATCTGGAGCGGCTGCGCGCGCGGCTGGAACAGGACCGGCCGGCGATGACCCTCGGCCCGCTGACCGGCCGGCTGATCGAGGGCGGCCGCTCGAACCTCACGTACGAGGTGAGCGACGGCACCCACCGCTGGGTGGTGCGCCGGCCGCCGCTGGGGCACGTGCTGGCCACCGCGCACGACATGGCACGCGAGCACCGGGTGATCCAGGCGCTGCACGGCACGGCGGTGCCGGTGCCGGCCCCGGCGCTGCTCTGCGAGGACACCGAGGTGATCGGCGCGCCGTTCTACGTGATGGAGTACGTGGAGGGCACGCCCTACCGGAGCGCGGAACAGCTCGCGGAGCTGGGTCCCGAGCGGACCCGCGCGGTGCTGCTGCGGCTCGTCGACACCCTCGCCGACCTGCACCGGGTGGACCCGGAGACGGTGGGGCTGGCGGGCTTCGGACATCCCCAGGACTTCCTCGAGCGGCAGTTGCGCCGCTGGGGCAAGCAGCTGGCCGCCTCCCGCAGCCGCGAGCTGCCGGGGATCGACGAGCTGCACGCGGCGCTCGGCCGCCGGCGGCCGGACTCCCCCGCGCCGACGGTGGTGCACGGCGACTACCGGCTGGACAACGTCCTGATCGACGGCTCGGACCGGATCGCGGCGGTGCTGGACTGGGAGATGTCCACGCTCGGCGACCCGCTGACCGACCTCGGGCTGCTGGTGATGTACAGCTCGCCGCTGAACGTGCCCGGGTCGCCGGTGAGCACCACCAGCGGGGCGCCGGGCCATCCGGCGCCCGCGGAGCTGGTGGCGCGGTACGCCGAGCGGTCCGGCCGGGACACCTCGCAGATCGCCTGGTACACCGCCTTCGCCTGGTTCAAGCTGGCCGTGATCCTGGAGGGCATCCACTACCGCTACACCCTCGGCCAGACGGTCGGGGCGGGCTTCGACCGGATCGGCGCGCTGGTGCCCGTGTTCATCGAACGCGGCCTGACCACCCTTCAGGAAGGCTGAGCAGTCATGGACTTCGCATTCGACGCCCGGACCGAGGAGCTGCGCGCGCGGCTGCTGGCGTTCATGGACGACCACGTCTACCCGGCGGAGGCGGTGGAGCAGGAGCAGCGGGCCGCGCTCGCCTCGCCCTGGGACACCCCCGCGGTGGTGGCGGAGCTGAAGGCCGAGGCGCGGCGGCAGGGGCTGTGGAACCTCTTCCTGCCGGACGCCGGGCACGGCGCGGGGCTGACGAACCTCCAGTACGCGCCACTGGCGGAGATCACCGGCCGCAGCCCGCACCTGGCGCCCACCGCGACCAACTGCGCGGCCCCGGACACCGGGAACATGGAGCTGCTGGCGCAGTTCGGCAGCGAGGAGCAGCAGAAGCAGTGGCTGGAGCCGCTGCTGGCCGGGGAGATCCGCTCGGCCTTCGCGATGACCGAGCCGGAGGTCGCCTCCTCGGACGCGACGAACATCGAGACCCGGATCGAGCGGCAGGGCGACGAGTACGTGGTCACCGGCCGCAAGTGGTACATCTCCGGGGCGATGAGCCCGCACTGCAAGGTCTTCATCGTGATGGGCAAGACCGACCCGGAGGGCGCCGACCCGCGCCGCCAGCAGTCGATGGTGCTGGTACCCCGGGACACCCCGGGGGTGGAGGTCCGGCGCGCGATGCGGGTGTACGGGTACGAGGACCACTCCCACGGGGGTCACGCCGAGGTGGTGTTCCACGGCGCCCGGGTGCCGGTGTCGAACCTGGTCGGCGAGGAGGGCGGCGGCTTCGGCATCGCCCAGGCGCGGCTGGGCCCGGGCCGGATCCACCACTGCATGCGGCTGATCGGCATGGCGGAGCGGGCGATCGAGCTGATGTGCCGGCGGGCGGCGGGGCGCAACGCCTTCGGCAAGCCGCTGGCCGCGCAGGGCGTGGTGCAGAACTGGATCGCGGACGCCCGCGTCACCGTCGAGCAGTTGCGGCTGCTGGTGCTGAAGACGGCCTGGCTGATGGACACCGTCGGCAACCGGGGCGCCCACACCGAGATCCAGGCGATCAAGATCGCCACCCCGCGGGCGGTGGTGGAGATCATCGACCGGGCGGTGCAGTTGCACGGCGCCGGTGGCGTGGGTCAGGACCATCCGCTGGCCGAACTGTGGGCCGCGGCGCGGACGTTGCGGATCGCGGACGGTCCGGACGAGGTGCACCAGCGGTCGCTGGCCCGCCGCGAGTTGAAGAAGTACCTGTAGCGGCAGCGGCGTTCAGGGGCGCAGGGCCCGCAGCAGGAGGTCGGCGAGGTGGTCGGCGACCTGCTGGGGGCTGAGCGCGCCGTCGGCGCGGTACCAGGTGGACAGGTGGTGGACGGAACCGAAGTGGTAGTCCACCACCAGGTCCGCGGGGGTGGCGGTGGCGAACACGCCGGTGCGCTGGCCCTCTTCGACCAGGGCCCGGAAGCGCTCGTGGTACTGCCGGCGGGCGGCCCGGACCTGCTGGCTCTTCTCGGGGCTGAGCTGGTGCATGGAGCGGAAGAAGATGGCGGCGTCGTCGAGGTTCTCGATGGTGGTGACCACCACGTCGGCGGCGGCGGCGCGCAGCCGCTCGGCGACCGGGGCGTCCGAGTCGGCGATGGCGTCCAGCCGCTCCTGCTGGAGCCGCAGCATCCGGGCGTAGACCTCGTGGAGCAGGTCGTCCTTGGAGCCGAAGTAGTGGTAGAGGGCGCCCTTGGTGACCCCGGCGGCCTCGACGATCTCCTGGACGGAGGTGCGGTCGTAGCCCCGGTCGGCGAAGAGCCGGGTGGCGGCGGCCAGCAGTCGCTGGGGGACGGGGGTGTCCTCCGCGTCCACGGTTCTGCCCATGCCGTCACCTGACCCTTCTGACGTGTGCCGCAACGGTTGCCGGACGAGTGTGCCGGGTCAGCGGGCCACCGGCGAAATCCGGCCGGGTCCGCGCAGATCCCGCCGGATGATCTTCCCACTGGTGGTCTTGGGGAGCGCGGGAAGCACCTCCACCTCGCGGGGGTACTTGTACGCGGCCAGCCGGGCGGCGCAGTGCGCGACCAGCTCGGCCGGGGTGGCGGTGGCGCCCGGGCGCAGGCTGACGTACGCCTTGACGCTCTCGCCGCGGTAGGGGTCCGGGACGCCGACCACGCCGGCCTCGCGGACCGCCGGGTGGGCGTAGAGGACGTCCTCCACCTCCCGGGGCCAGACCTTGAAGCCCGAGCAGTTGATCATGTCCTTCTTGCGGTCGACCACGTAGAGCCAGCCGTCCGGGTCCATGAAGCCGACGTCGCCGGTGCGCAGTTCGCCGTCGGGGAAGGTCTCGGCGGTGGCCTCCGGGCGGCGCCAGTAGCCGGGTACGACCTGGGGGCCGCGGACCAGGATCTCGCCGGTCTCGCCGAAGGGCACCTCGGCGCCCCGCTCGTCGACGATCCGCAGCTCCGTGTCGGCGCCGGGGACGCCGACGGAGAGGGTGCCGCTGCGCGGGTCGACCGGGGCGCGCCGGTGGACGGGTACGGAGGCCAGGTGGGCGGTGGTCTCGGTGAGGCCGTAGCCGTTGCGCAGGTCCAGGCCGAGGGTGTCGCGCAGCCGCTCGACCAGGGCGGGCGGCAGCGGGGCGCCGCCGGAGGAGACGACCCGGAGGGAGTCGAAGTGGCCGGGGGCGGCCTCGGGGCGGGCCGCCAGGGCCATGAAGGCGGTGGCGGGGCCGATGGCGTACTGCGGGCGGTGTTCGAGCAGCGCGTCCAGGACCACGCCGGGCTCGAAGCGGTGGGTGAGGACGAGGGTGCCCGCGTTGACGAAGCAGGTGGCCAGCTCGCAGACCATGCCGGTGATGTGGAAGAGCGGGGCGAGGGCGAAGTAGCGGGAGCCCTCGGGGAGCGGGTGGCCGGTGCGCTGCCGCTCGGCGTTGTAGGCGAGGGCGCCGTGCGGGTTGAGGGCGCCCTTGGGGGCTCCGCTGGTGCCGGAGGTGTAGCTGATCAGGGCGGTGTCCGCGGGGCCCGGCTCCGGCACGGCGGGGGCCGGCCGGCCGCTGCGGGCGCAGCTGAGCAGGTCGGTGGTGTCGGCGGGGCGCGGGAGGCGGGGCGCGGCCAGCACGCGCGGGTCGTCGCGGGTCTGGAGGTCCCGGTCGGCGCTGGTGAGGACGGTGTGCACGGTGGGGCAGCCGGCGGCGGTGGCGCGCAGGAACTCCTCCCAGGCGCTGTCGGTGCAGACCAGCGCGGCGGCTCCGGCGTCCCGCAGGACGTGGGCGACCTCGGCGCTCTTGTACATCGGGTTGACCGGCACGGCCACCGCCCCGGCCTTCCAGGCACCGAGCAGGGCGAGGACGAACTGCGGGGTGTTCTGGAGCATGACGGCGACCCGGTCGCCGGGGCGGACGCCCCGCTCGGCGAGGTGCCCGGCGAGGGCGTCGGAGAGGGCGTCGGTCCCGGCGTAGTCCAGCCGGCCGTCGAAGTAGACGAGGGCGGTGCGGTCCGGGGTGCGCGCGGCGGCCCGGCGGAAGGCGTGCAGCACGCTGGGCGGAGGTGTGACGGGGGCCCGCTGGGCCGCGCCGAGCAGCCCGAGCCAGGGCCGGTCCCGGTAGCCGGCCGCGGCCCGGTGGTCCGCGGTGTCCTGCGTCATGCGCCCTCCCACTTGCGTTGCAGGTGGTTCATGCTGCCAAGCCAGCGGTCGGGGTCGCTCGCCCGGGTGGCGTAGTAGCCGGCCACCTCGGGGTGCGGGAGGATCAGGAAGCGGCCCTCGGCCATGCCCGTGAAGAGGGCGTCGGCCACGTCCCCGGGCTCGATGGCGGTGGGCGCCAGCACCAGCTCCCCCGCGCTGCCGGCCGCGGTGAGCATGTCGGTGCGCACCCCCTGGGGGCAGATCGCGTGCACGTCCAGGCCGCGGTGGCGGTAGGTGAGCGAGAGCCATTCGGCGAAGGCGAGCGCACCGTGCTTGGTGACGCTGTACGGGGCCGCGCCGATCATCGTGAGCAGTCCGGCCGCGGAGACGGTGGAGACGAACCGGCCGGCGCCGCGCTCGAGCCAGTGCGGCAGCAGGGTGCGGGCCGCCCGGACGTGGGCCATCACGTTGGTGTCCCAGGCGGCGGCCCAGACGTCCTCGTCGGCGAAGGCGTCGCCGGGCGAGGCGAGTCCGGCGTTGGCGCAGTAGACGTCGACGGTGCCCAGGGCCTCCAGGGCGGCTCCGGCGATGGCGGAGGCGTCGCCGGGGAGGGGCACCGCGCCCAGCCGGCCGGCCACCTCGGCGGTCCGGGCCGGGTCGAGGTCGTTGACGGCGACCCGCGCACCCTCGGCGGCGAACCGCTCGGCCAGTGCGGCGCCGATCCCGCCGCCCGCTCCGGTGACGACGACGCCCTGTCCCTCGAACGCTCCCACGGGATCCACTCCTCACGGTCGACTGCCGGTCCGGGCGGCCGGCAGGCGACAGACTAACCGGTCGGTATGTCGTCGGGAAGGGAGTCTCCGCCAGGGGTCTTTCCGAGTGCCCGATCCGGCGGGATGCTGGTCCGGCGGTGCTGTTCCGGTGCGTGACGGGCACGGGAGGGGACGGACATGTCGGACGCGGGCGTGGAGCCGTACGCGGAGCTGACCTTCGACGCCGACGGGGATCCGGGGCCGGGCGGCCGGGCGGACCTCGCCCGGCTGCCGGTCACCGACCTCCTGGTCTTCTCGCACGGCTGGAACAACGACCGGTCCACCGCCACCCGGCTCTACCGGGCCTTCTTCGCGCCGTTCCCGGGGCTGCTGGCCGACTCCCCGGCGGTTCGGCTCGGGTACGCGGGGGTGCTGTGGCCCTCCATGCGCTTCTCGGACGAGCCGGTGCCGGACTTCGACCCGCACTCCGCCGCGGCCGGGCCGGCGGCCGGGGACGCCGCCCTGGACGGGGCGACCCTGGCCGCACTGGACGCCTTCTGGCCCGGCCGCCGGCCCGAGCTGGGCCGGATCGGCGAACTGCTGGCGCAGCAGCCGGAGTCGGCCGAGGCCTTCGCCGAGTTCGGGACGCTGGTGCGGACCCTGGTGGCGGGGACGGCGGCGCAGGCGGCGGCCACCGGGGCCGCGGACCTCCCGGCCATCCTGATGGAGGACACCCTCGGCGTCTGCCGGGACCTGCTCGGCGCGCTGGCCGAGGCCGGGGCGCAGGACCCCGCGTTCGCGGGCTTCTCGGTGGGCGACGGACTGAAGAAGGCCTGGCGCGGCGGCAAGGAACTGCTGCGCCAGGCCACCTACTACGAGATGAAGCGGCGGGCCGGCACGGTCGGCGAGCGGGGCCTGGGCCCGGCGCTGGCCGCCCTCGCGGCGCAGCGGCCCGGGCTGCGGATCCATCTGGCCGGCCACAGCTTCGGGGCCCGGCTGGTCTCGTACGCGTTGCGCGGCGTACCGGCGCACACACGGAGCGTAAAATCCCTGACGCTCCTTCAAGGCGCCTTCTCCCACTACGCGTTCGCCGACGTGCTGCCGCACGACCGGGACCGGGGCGGGGCACTGCGGGGGCTGGCGGGCCGGGTGGACGGGCCGGTGGTGTCCTGCTTCTCCTCGTACGACGCGGCCTTGCGGGTGTTCTATCCGCTGGCCTCCCGGATGGCCGGGGATTCGGCCTCCTTCGCGGGCTTCGACGAGCGGTGGGGCGCCATGGGCCACGACGGCGTGCAGGCGGTGCCCGGGACGCCCCGGCTGACGCTGGCGCAGGCCCTGGCCGGCGGCCTGCCCGGGTCCGGATGCGTCAGTGTCGACGCGGCGGCCGTGGTGCGCCGGGGCGGGGCGCCTTCGGGGGCGCACAGCGACATCTGCCACGCCGAACTCGCCCGGGTGATCCTCGCGGCGGGCCGGATCGGGCACTGAGATCGCGCCAATGCCACCCGGACGCCCCGCGTGCTCCGTGTGCACCCGGCCGGTCGCGGGCATGTGTCGCTACGCGCCGGTGATGGCTGCCATCGCATCGCGGATGGAGCCCGAGCGGCTTCCGGAACGTCCCTCCATCGGCGCCTGGACTCTAGCGGCGGAGGTGGCGGTGCAATGGCGGGATTCCGGAGCCTTGCGGTGCAGGTACGAGACGCGTCCAACGACCGGGCGCTGCGGCGGCATTCGCTGCGGCGCTGCCTCGAGCGGTTCGCCCCGTACGGCCACCGGGCGACCTGGTGGCACCTGTGCGACCGGCACGGGATCGGGCCCGAGGACCGGGGGTGCGATCCGCTGCGGCTGGTGGCCGCACTGGAGGAGCTGGAGGACGCGCGCGGGGTGTGGCTCACCTACGAGCGGCGGTTCGCGGAGCGGCGCAGACGGGAGAAGCACCACGGGCTGCGCACCCCCGACCGGGCGTGGAGCGGCCCGGAGGTGGTGCGCTGCGCGGATCCGGGGATACGGCCGGAGGGGGCGCTGGGCGAGGTGCTGCGGCGGCTGGTGCGGGCCCTGGAGGCGGAGCAGCGCGGCACGGTGTGCCCGGTCTGCGGCACCCCGGAGCTGCTGTGGCTGCCGGGCTCCTCGGAGGCGGCCTGGTACGGGCCGGTCTGCAAGGGATGCGGCATCGTGGTGCCGCGGCCCGCGCTGGCGGGCGCGGAGACCTGGGGCGGCGCCGGGCACGGCGCGGCGGCGTGACGTCGGCGGGGGCGGGCGGCACCGGGGCCGCCCGGACGGGAAGGTGAGGTCCGCGTGGTGATCCAGGCGGCGTTGAACGGCGCCCGCACCGCGGCCGACGGCACGGCCGTGCCGCTCTCCCCCGGCGCGCTGGCCGAGGCGGCGGCGGGGGCGGCGGCGGCCGGGGCCGGCGAGGTCCAGGTGCGGCCGAAGACCCCCTGCGGGCGGGACAGCCTCTCCCCCAGGGTGCTGGGGCCGCTGCTGGAGGAGGTGCGGGCGCGGGTGGCCGTACCGGTCGGGGTGGACGCCTACCTGGGCGGCGAGCGGGTGCCCGAGTGGACGGTGCTGCCCGACCGGGCGGCGGTGGACTGGTCGCTGGCGGGGGCGGAGGAGCTGGCCGGGCTGCTGCTCGGGCGGGGGGTGGCGGTGGAGGCGCTGGTGCGCGGGGGCGGTCCGGCCGCGGCCCGGTTCGCCCGCTCGCCGCTGCGCGGCCGGGTGCTGCGGGTGCTGGCCGAGGTACCGGCGGCCGCGGATCCGGTCGCGGCGGCCCTCGAACTGCTCGCCGCGCTGGGCACCGGCCGGCCGGTGCTGCTCCACGGCCGGGGACCGGCCGCCTGGCCGGTGCTGCGGCTGGCGGCCGCCCGGTCCCTGGCACTGCGCACGGGGGTGGCCGACACCTTGACGCTGCCCGACGGCCGGCCGGCCCGGTCGAACGCCGAACTGGTGGCGGCGGCCCGCGCGCA
Organism: Streptomyces sp. NPDC089919; assembly: GCF_040684615.1. Classification (NCBI taxonomy): domain Bacteria; kingdom Bacillati; phylum Actinomycetota; class Actinomycetes; order Kitasatosporales; family Streptomycetaceae; genus Streptomyces; species Streptomyces sp. NPDC089919. The sequence continues at coordinate 31,340 of NZ_JBFBGK010000018.1, read as the reverse complement.
GGCGGCGGGGGGCGCGGCTGCGGCTACAGCTTGGAGCCGGTGAGGCGGTCGCCGAAGGCGTCGTCCGGGTTGGACAGCGCGCAGGTGCTCAGGGACAGGCAGCCGCAGCCGATGCAGTTGGTGAGGTTGTCCCGCAGCCGGCTCAGCTGGGCGATGCGCTGGTCGAGCACCGCGCGCCAGTTCTCGGAGAGCCGGGCCCAGTCCTCGCGGGTGGGGGTGCGTCCTTCGGGGAGCTGGGCCAGCGCCTCGCCGATGGTGACGAGCGGGAGGCCGACGCGCTGGGCGGCCCGCACGAAGGCCACCCGGCGGAGCGTGTCGCGGGTGTAGCGGCGCTGGTTGCCCGAGGTGCGGCGGCTGCTGATCAGCCCCTTGGCCTCGTAGAAGTGCAGCGCCGAGACGGCGGCGCCGCTGCGGGCGGACAGCTGTCCGACGGTGAGTTCGTGGACCTTCTCTGGAATCTGCGGCACTCCGCCGACCCTACTCGGACGGCGCGTTGACAGGGCACGCCCCTCCCCGCATGCTGAGCAAGCGCTTAATCAAGCTAGTGACTTCCATGGAAGGCAGGGGCATGGCCGAGCCGAGGATCTTCACGTCCGCCGAGGAGCTGGGCGCCGGGGTGGGCGCCCAACTGGGGCCCAGCGACTGGCTGGAGGTGGACCAGAAGCGGATCGACCTGTTCGCCGACGCCACCGGTGACCACCAGTGGATCCACGTCGACCCCGAGCGTGCCGCCACCGGCCCCTTCGGCTCGACCATCGCGCACGGCTACCTCACCCTCGCCCTGCTGCCCAGCCTGGTGCCGCAGATCATGCGGGTCGAGGGGATGCGGATGGGCATCAACTACGGCGTGAACAAAGTGCGTTTCCCGGCGCCGGTGCCGGTGGGCTCGCAGCTGCGCGCCACCGCCGTGATCACCGAGGTCACCGAGGCCGGCGGCGGGGTGCAGGTGGCCGCGACCGTCACGGTCGAGCGGCAGGGCGGCGAGAAGCCGGTCTGCGTCGCCGAGACCGTCTCCCGCTACTTCTTCTGACCGGGGCTCTTCCCGAACGCGGCCCCGCCCGGGGCCCGTTACCGCCGGGCCCCGACCATCCGCAGCACGAGGTCGGCGTAGAGCGCGCCGACCTCGTCCGGGGTCCGACGGCCCTCGGTGCTGAACCAGCGCGCCACGTCGATGCAGAGCGAGAGCACCGCGAGGGTGGTGCCCGGCAGGTCCGGGACATCGAACTCGCCGGCGGCCACGCCGTCGGCGAGGATCCGCCGCACCGCCGCGTCGCTGCGCCGGCGCAGGCCGACGATCTCGTCCCGGTGCTCCTCGCCCAGCGCGTCCAGCTCGTACTGGACCACCCGCGCGGTGGTGTGGTGCGCGGCGTGCCAGCGGACGAAGGACCGCACGGCGGCGTCCAGCCGGTCGGCGGCGCTGCCGGGACCCCCGGCGGCCGTGGTCAGGATCTCCAGGGCCTTGTCGTGCCCGATCCGGCTGATCCGGTGGAGCAGTTCTTCCTTGGTCTTGTAGTGGATGTAGAGCGCGGCCGGGCTCATCCCGGCCCGACCCGCGATGTCCCGGGTGGTGGTGGCGTGGTACCCGCGCTCGGCGAAGGCCTCGACGGCCGCGACCAGCAGCCGCCGGGCCGCGTCCGGCGTCACCTCCGACCAGGGCACGTACTCCCCGGTCCGCTCCTCCACGCCGTCCATGGCACACCCTCTCCCGCAGTGACTGACCACCTTACCCGAGCGGTGAGCAAGCGCTTAGGCGGTCGGGGCGGGCCGGGCGCGGGCCGGTCAGAAGGCGGAGACCCCGGTGAGCGCCCGGCCGATCACCAGCTTCTGGATCTGGCTGGTGCCCTCGTACAGGGTCATCACCCGCGCGTCGCGCAGCAGCTTGCCGGCCGGGTACTCGTCGATGTAGCCGTACCCGCCGTGCACCTGGAGGGCGTTGGAGGCGGCCCGGACCGCGGCCTCCGAGGCGAAGAGCTTGGCGGTGGAGGCCTCGGTGGCGAAGGGCCGCCCGCGGTCGACCAGGTCGGCCACCCGCCAGGTCAGCATCCGCGCGGCGTCCAGGTCGACGGCGATGTCCGCGATCAGCTCCTGCACCAGCTGGTGGTGGGCGATGGTGCGGCCGAACTGCTCCCGCTGCCCGGCGTACGCCAGCGCCGCGTCCAGCGCGGCCTGGGCGATGCCCACGCATCCGGCGGCCACCGACATCCGGCCCTTGGCCAGCGCCGACATGGCCACCGAGAAGCCCTTCCCGGCGGGGCCGAGCAGCGCCCCGGCCGGCACCCGCACGTCCTCGAGGACCAGCTCGGCGGTGGCCTGGCCGCGCAGGCCCAGCTTGCCGTGCACCTCGCGCCGGGTCAGCCCGGGGGTGTCCGCGGGCACCAGGAAGGCGGAGACCCCGCGGTGGCCCGGCGCCTCCCCGGTGCGGGCGAAGAGCAGCACCACGTCGGCCCAGGTGCCGTTGGTGATGAACATCTTGCTGCCGTTGATCAGGTACCCGTCGCCGTCCCGGACCGCGCGGGTGGCCAGGTTCCCGGCGTCCGAGCCGGTACCGGGCTCGGTCAGGCCGAAGCAGCCCAGCGCCTCGCCGGAGCAGAGCCGGGGCAGCCAGGCCCGCTTCTGGCCCTCGTCGCCCCAGGCCGCGATGGTCTTGGCGACCAGCCCGAGGGAGACGGACACGATCCCGCGCACGGCCGAGTCGCCGCGCCCCAGCTCCTCGGTGACCAGGACGTAGGAGAAGTGGTCGCCGCCCGAGCCGCCGTACTCCTCGGGCACGGTCAGCCCGAGGAAGCCCAGGTCGCCGAGCTTCTTGACGATGGCCCGGTCGACGGATTCGGCGCGGTCCCACGCGGCCGCGTACGGGGCGATCTCGCGGTCGGCGAACTCGCGGGCGAGCCGGCGCACGGCCGCCTGCTCCTCGCTCGGTTCCAGGTTCATCGGCACCTCGCCGGGTCGGCATCGGGTCGGGGCGGCGGCGTTTAATTAGCACCGCTAGTTTTCCTTGGGCAGGCCTTACTATGTGCCGCATGGCCCGACCGCGCAAGCCCCTGCTGAGCCGAGAACGCATCGTCGAGACGGCGGGCGCGCTGGTGGACGCGGAAGGGCTGGAGGCGGTCTCCACCCGGCGGCTGGCCGCCGCCCTCGGGGTCAGCGGACCTTCCCTCTACAACCACTTCCGGAACAAGGACGAGATCCTGGACGCGGTGGCCGACGCGGTCAGCGCCCGGGTGGACCTCTCCGTCTTCGAGGACGGCCGGGACTGGCGCGCCACGCTGCACGACTGGGCCGTCTCCTACCGGCGCGCGCTGGCCGACCACCCCAACATCGTCCCGGTCCTGGCCCGCGGCCCGGGCCGGCGCCCGGCCGGCCTGCGGCTGGCGGACGCGGTCTACGGCGCCATGACGGCCGCCGGCTGGCCCCCCGCCCAGGCCACCCGGATCGGCGCCCTGATGCGCTACTTCGTCATGGGCTCGGCGCTCGGCTCCTTCGCCCGCGGCTTCGTGGACGACCGCACGGCCTACGACCCGGCCGACTACCCGCACCTGGGCCAGGCCCACCTGCTCGCCGAGCGGCAGCAGGAGATCGACGAAGGCGCCTTCGAAACCGGCCTGCGCGCCCTCCTGGACGGCCTCAGCACCCAGTACGAGGCCCTGGCCCGCCCGTAGTACGCGTACCGGGGGCGGTCGGGGTGTGTGGGGAGTGGTGCTTGACGGGGGTGGCAGGCTGGTCCGGAGGCAGGCCCGGGCCGGGGATCGCCGCAGGCGACGGCGAAGCCGCTCGTCCCCGGGGTGGGCCTGCCGCAGGGCCTGCGGGCCGCCCCCGTCAAGCACCGCGGGGACCCGCACACCCCGGCCGCCCGCCTCCTCAGAACACCACCACCGACCGCCCGCCCTTCCCCGCCAGCATCGCCTCGAACGCGCCCGGGATGCCGTCCAGGCCGATGCGTTCCGAGACCATCGCGCCGAGGTCCAGGCGGCCGGCCCGGACGTGCTCGGCGAGCACCGGCAGGTCGCGGGCCGGGTCGCTGTTGCCGTACACGCAGCCGGACAGGGTGCGGGCGAAGTGGAAGATCTCCAGGGCGTGGAAGGAGACCTGCTGCTCCTTGCCGCCGATGCCGACCACGGTGGTCCGGCCGCCGCGCCGGGTGGCGTCCCAGGCGGTGCGGATGGTCTGCGCCCGCCCCACGCACTCGACCGCCACGTCCGCGCCCCGGCCGCCGGTGAGCTTGCGCACCTCCTTGGCTGTGGTCTCGGAGGCGAGGACGAACTCGGTGGCGCCGGCCGCCCGGGCCAGCTCCTCCTTGGCCGGCGAGACGTCCACCGCCACGATCGGACCGGCCCCGGCGATCCGCGCGGCCTGGAGGGCGGCCAGGCCCACCCCGCCCACCCCGAAGACCGCCACCGACTCGCCCTCGCGCACCCGGGCGTTGTGGTGCACGGCCCCGTACCCGGTCAGCACCGCGCAGCCCAGCAGCGCGGCCTCGGCCAGCGGGACGCCGGCCGGGGCGGGCAGCACGCAGTTCGCCGCGACCACCGTCTCCTCGGCGAAGGCGGCGACGTTGAGCCCCGGGTGCAGGTCCCGGCCGTCGGTCGTGCGGGCGTACACCGCGCCGACGCCGGTCAGGGCGTTGACGCAGAGCCAGACCTCGCCGATCGCGCAGTGGTGGCAAGACCCGCAGGAGGGCGCCCAGTTGAGCACCACCGGGTCGCCGGCGGCGACGTGGCCGACGCCCTCGCCGACCGAGACGACGGTGCCGGCGCCCTCGTGGCCCAGCACGGCGGGCACCGGGACCCGCATGGTGCCGTCGGTGAGCGAGAGGTCGGAGTGGCAGACCCCGGCGGCGGCGAGCCGGACCCGGACCTGGCCGGGCCCCGGCTCGGGCAGGACGATCTCGGTGATCTCCAGGGGAGAACCGACGGCGGGCAGGACGGCGGCGCGGACCACGGACGCTCCTTCGGGGACGGCGGCTGTACCGGCGGGACGGGCTAGAACTGGAGGGACTTGGTGTGCAGGTACTCGGCCAGGCCGTGCGGGCCCAGCTCGCGGCCCACGCCGGACTGCTTGTAGCCGCCGAAGGGGGCGCGGGCGTTCCAGCGGCCGCCGTTGATGTCCACCTGGCCGGTGTCCATCCGGCGGGCGAAGGCCACCGCGCTCTCGTCGTCGGCGGCCCAGACCGCGCCGCCGAGGCCGTATGCGGTGCCGTTGGCGATCCGCAGGGCGTCCTCCTCGTCCTCGTACGGCAGGACGGCGAGGACCGGGCCGAAGATCTCCTCCTGGGCGATGGTCATCTCGGGGGTGACGTCGGCGAAGACGGTGGGGGCGACGAAGTAGCCAGTCGGGTGCGGCGGCTCGGCCCCGCCGGCCACCAGCCGGGCGCCCTCTTCGAGGCCCTTGGCGATGTAGCCGCGGACCCGCTCCAGCTGCTTGGCGTTGACCAGCGGGCCGAGCCGGGTGCCGGCCTCGAGCGGGTCGCCGGCCACCGCCTTCTCGGCGGCGGCCTTGGCCAGGGCGACCGCCTCCTCGTACTGGTCGCGGTGGACGAGCATCCGGGTCAGCGCGTTGCAGCTCTGGCCGGAGTTGTTCAGGACGTGCGCCACGCCCGCGCCGACGGCCTTGGGGAGGTCGGCGCCCGGCAGGATCACGTTGGCGGACTTGCCGCCCAGCTCCAGGGCGACCCGCTTGACCGCGGCGCCCGCGGCCGCGCCGATGGCCCGGCCGACGGCGGTGGAACCGGTGAAGGAGACCAGGTCGACGTCCTCGTGGGCGGCCAGGGCCTGGCCCGCCACCGGGCCGGTGCCGGTGACCAGGTTGAAGACACCGGCCGGCAGCCCGGCCTCGTGGACCGCCTCGGCGAACAGCTGGGCGGTGACCGGGGTGTCCTCGGATGGCTTGAGGACGACCGTGCAGCCGGCCGCGAGGGCGGGCGCCACCTTGGCGACGATCTGGTGCAGCGGGTAGTTCCACGGGGTGATCGCGGCGACCACGCCCAGCGGCTCCAGGTAGACCGTGGAGTTCCCGATCTTCTCCTCGAAGGCGTACGAGGCGGCCAGTTCGGCGTAGGAGCCAGCGACCGCGATCGGGGCCCCGGCGTGCACCGCCTCGGCGAAGCCGGCCGGGGCGCCGAGCTCGGCGGTGACGGTCTCGGCGATCTCGGCGCGGCGGGCCGCCAGCACGTCGCGCAGGGCGGCGATCTTGGCGGCGCGCTCGGCCGGGGCGGTGCCGGCCCAGCCGCGGAAGGCGGCCCGGGCGGCCCGTACCGCGGCGTCGACGTCCTCGGCGGTGCCGGCCGGGACGTGCGCGATGACCTGCTCGGTGGCCGGGTTGAGGACCGCGATGGTCTCCTGGCCGGCCGGCGCCCGCCACTCGCCGCCGATGTACATGCCGTCGTGAGCCTTCATCGCATCCTCCCGTGGTGCGCCCGCCCGGCGGTGGCCGGGCGGGACGTGGAACTGCCGAGCGACCACCCTACAAACTAGCGGTGATAGTTTTCGGCCGCCAGGGTGTGCCGCCCGGCCGTCGCGGCCGGAAACGCACCCCCGGCAGCCGGAACCGGCACGTACCGCACCGGATGGGACCGGACCGGCCCGTCCCGGCTCAGACCGTGCCGAAGAGGATGCCGGCGCCCAGCACCACCAGCGAGGTGAGGGCGGCCCACTTGACGGTGAAGCGGGTGTGGTCGCCGAACTCCACCTTGGCCATCCCCACCAGCACGTAGACGGCCGGGACCAGCGGGCTGGACATGTGCAGGGCCTGCCCGGCCAGCGAGGCCCGGGCGATCTCCAGCGGGGAGACGCCGTGGGCCGCGCCGGCCTCGGCGAGCACCGGCAGGACGCCGAAGTAGAAGCCGTCGTTGGACATGAAGTAGGTGAGCGGCAGGCTGAGCACGCCGGTGACCAGGGCCATGTGCGGGCCCATGCCCTCGGGGACGGCCGACACCAGCCAGTCGGCCATGTGCTTGACCATGCCGGTGCCGGAGAGCACACCGGTGAAGACGGCGGCGGCGAAGACCATGCCGGCGACGTTGAGGACGTTGTCGGCGTGCGCGGCCAGCCGGGCCTTCTGGTCGTCCATGCGCGGGAAGTTGACCGTGAGGGCGAGGGCGGCACCGAGCAGGAACAGCACCGGGATGGGCAGCAGCTCCATGATCATCGCGGTGAGCAGCGCGAGGGTGAGGGCCGCGTTGAACCAGTACAGGCGCGGGCGCAGGGTGGGGCGGTGCGGGTCCAGGCCCTGGAGCGCGGGGTCCTGCGGGGCGTCGGCCGCCGGCTGCCCGTCGGGCAGCACGAGCGCGCCCACCCGGCGGCGTTCGCGCAGGCCCAGGACGTACGCGAGGACGAGGACGAAGACCAGGCCCACGGCCAGCGCCGGGATCATGGGGACGAAGATGTCGGCGGCGTCGACCTTGAGGGCGGTGGCGGCCCGGGCGGTCGGGCCGCCCCACGGGAGGGTGTTCATCACGCCGTTGGCGGTGGCGGCCACGCCGGTCATCACCACCAGGCTCAGGCCCAGCCGCTTGTAGAGCGGGTACATGGCCGAAACCGTGATCATGAAGGTGGTGGAGCCGTCGCCGTCCAGCGAGACCACGGCCGCCAGCACGGCGGTACCCACCACCACGCGCAGCGGATCGGCCTTGCAGAAGCGCAGGATGCCCCGGACGACCGGGTCGAAGAGGCCGACGTCGATCATGAGGCCGAAGTAGACGATGGCGAACATCAGCATGGCGGCGGTCGGCGCCAGTTTGCCGACGCCCTCGATGACGTAGTCGCCCAACTGCCCGCCCTGACCTGCGAAGACACAGAAGAGGGCCGGGATCAGCACCAGCGCCGCGATCGGCGAGAGCTTCTTCATCATGATCAGGACGAGGAACGTCGCGATCATGGCGAAGCCGAGAATGGTCAGCATGGATGGAACCTCACGTTCGCCCTGGAGGACCGCCGAGAACGCCCTTCGGGGCCGCGGTCCGGACGAACGTAGGGCCCGCGCATTGGCGTGAACAAGACGTCAACGCGCGAGCAATACGAGCAAAACCCCAGGTCAGGGCAGGGCGGTCAGCTCCACGGGGAAGCCGTTGAGCACCGCGGTGCCGGAGAGCGGGTCCAGTCGGCTGCCGTCGAGCAGCTGGTTGACGTTGGCCCCCGGCTCGGCGGCGGCGACCGCCATGCGGGTACCGGGCCGGTCGTGGCCCCAGCCGTGCGGCAGGCTCACCACCCCCCGGCGGACGGTGTCGGTCAGCTCGGCGGGGGCCTCGACGGAACCGCCCGCGGCGGTGATCCTGACCCGGCCGCCGTCGGTGACGCCCAGCGGGGCGGCGTCGTCGGGGTGGATCTGGAGGGTGCAGCGGTTGCTGCCGCCGGTCAGCGCCGGGACGTTGTGCAGCCAGCTGTTGTTGGAGCGCAGGTGCCGGCGGCCGACCAGGACCAGGGCCGCCGGACGGTCGGCGAGCGCCCGGCGCAGCCGCGGCAGATCGGCCGCGATCGGTTCCGGCAGCAGCTCGATCCTGCCGCTGCGGGTCCTGAGGACCCCGGGCAGCCGCGGCTCCAGCGGGCCGAGGTCGATGCCGTGCGGGGCGGCCAGCAGCCGGTCGAGGGTGAGTCCGGCCGGGTCGGCGCCGAAGCCGTCGCCGTACGGGCCGAGCCGGAGCATCAGGTCCAGCCGGCGCTCGGGGCCGCCCTCGCCGGTCAGCAGGGCCGCCAGCGCACCCGGGTCGCGGCCGTGCACGGACGAGTCCGGGTCGGCCACGGCCTTGCCGAGCGCGGTGGCGATGACCAGCTCGTCGACCGCGCCGGGCGGGGCGCCGTGCCGGCCGGTGGCGGCCAGCACCAGCCGGGCGTGGATCTCGCACTCGTCCATCAGCCCGGGGGCGAGCGGGACCGCCGCCCGGGTGTAGCGGACCTGGTTGCGGACGGCGAAGCCGTTGAAGGAGAAGTCGTGGTGGGCGCTCTGGGCGGGCGGCGGCGGGGGCAGCACGACATGGGCGTGCCGGCTGGTCTCGCCGAGGTAGGGGTCGACGCTGACCATGAAGTCGAGCCCGGCCAGGGCCGCGTCGAGCCGGCGGCCGTCGGGGGCGGAGAGCACCGGGTTGGCGGCGATGCTGATCAGGGCCCGGATCCGGCCGTCGCCCGGGGTCTCGATCTCCTCCGCCAGGGCGGCCAGGGGCAGTTCGCTCTTGGCTTCGGGGTGTCCCCCGACGCGGCTGTGCCAGCGGCCCAGCGCGAAGCCCTTGCCGGGACCGGCCGGACGCGGGCGCGGGGCGGTGGCGGCCAGCGGCAGCAGGACCCCGCCGGGCCGGTCCAGGTTGCCGGTGAGGATGTTGAGCACGTCCACCAGCCAGTTGGCGAGGGTGCCGAACTCGACGGTGCTGCTGCCCACCCGGCCGTAGACCGCGGCGGTGCGGGCGGCGGCCAGCTCGCGGGCCAGCCGCCGGATCTCGGCGGCCGGCAGGTCGCAGCCGGCCGCGACCTCCTCGGGGGTGAACGGCCGCAGCGCCGCGCCGAGTTCGGCCAGCCCGTCGAGGTGCGGGGCCAGCGCGCCGGGGTCGGCCAGCCGCTCCTCGAGGAGTACGTGGGCCAGGGCGGCCAGCAGCAGGGCGTCGGCGCCGGGCCGGATGGCCAGGTGCCGGTCGGCGAGGCGGGCGGTGCGGGTGCGGCGCGGGTCGACCACGACGAGGGTGCCGCCCCGGGCGCGCAGGGCCTTGAGCCGGCCGGGGAAGTCCGGCGCGGTGCACAGGCTGCCGTTGGAGTCCAGCGGGTTGGCGCCCAGGAGCAGCAGGTGGTCGGTGCGGTCGAGGTCGGGCACGGGGATGGCGAAGGGGTCGCCGAAGAGCAGCCCGCTGGAGACGTGCTTGGGCATCTGGTCGAGGGTGCTGGCGGTGAAGAGGTTGCGGGTGCCGAGGCCCTGGAGCAGGAGCGGCGGGTAGAGGGCGCCGGCCATGGTGTGGGCGTTGGGGTTGCCGAGCACCACGCCCACGGCCTGCGGGCCGTACGCCTCGACGAGCGGGCGCAGCCCGGCGGCGACGGCGTCGAAGGCCTCCTCCCAGCCGGCCGGACGCAGCCGGCCGTCCTCGCGGATCAGGGGGGTGGTGAGGCGGTCCGGGTCGCCGTCGAGCTCGGCGAAGGCGGCGCCCTTGGGGCAGATGAAGCCCTTGCTGAAGACGTCCTCGCGGTCGCCGCGGGCGGCGGTGACGCGGCGGCCCTCGATCGTGAGCGTGAGCCCGCAGGTGGCCTCGCAGAGCGGACAGATCCGCAGCGCGGTCCTGACCCGCGGCCCGTCCGCCGTGGGCGCGGTGGCGGGCGGTGGGGGCTGGGTGCGGCTGGGCGGTGCGGGCTGCGCTGATGGTGCGGACACGGGTCCTCCCCCGGGCGGCATGCTGCGGCGGCACACGAGCACGGTGAGCATACCGACCGGTAGGCACGGCGGGGACCCCCGCCGGCCGGGCTGGAACTGTGCCAGGCCGTCCGTGGTGTGCGGGGAGCGGCGCTTGACGGGGGTGGCAGGCTGGTCCGGAGGCAGGCCCGGGCCTGGGATCGCCGCAGGCGACGGCGAAGCCGCGAAGTCCCAGGGGTGGGCCTGCCGCAGGGCCGGCAGGCCGCCCCCGTCAAGCGACGCGGGGACCCGCACACCACGGACGGCCATCGGGACCCCGCCCAGCCGAAGCCTCAGTCCAGAATCCCCGCCAGGTACGCCCGCATCATCGCCCGGGTCTCCGCGATCAGGTCCGGGTCGCCGTCCGGGTCGCTGCGGAAGGCCAGGTGGACCAGGGCGTCGGTGGCCTCCACGGCGACCAGGACGGCTCGGCGCAGGGGCGGGTCGGCGGGGCGGGCGAGGTGGGTGCACAGGAGCTCGGTGAGGCGGTCCGCGACGACCAGGTTGGTGTCGGCGGCCGGGCTCTCGGCCGGGGCCGGGACGCCGAAGTCGACCAGCCCGAAGCCGGGCACGGTCCGCTTCATGTTCAGGTACTCGTCGAGCACGGCGTCGACCACCGGCCGCCAGTCGGTGGCGGGCAGCACGGCCAGCCGCTCGGCGATGCCCTCGGCGTACCGGTCGAGGTTGCGGTGGGCCAGGGCGTCGGCCATCGCGCGCTTGTTGCCGAAGAAGCGGTAGACCGATCCGATCGGGACCCCGGCGCGCAGCGCCACGGCCCGGGTCGACAGGTTCTCGTAGCCCGTCTCGTCGAGGAGCTCTGCGCAGGCGTCGAGGATCCGGGTCAGGCGCTCGGCGCTGCGCTGCTGGATCGGTGTGCGGCGGAGTGAGTTGGCGGGAGGCACGGGGTCCATCATGCCGCTCCTGTATGACAGCGGACTGCGGGGGTCCGGTTATCCGGTTCAGGTCAGCAGGAGACTCAGGCCGCCGAGCGTGTACGTGATCATCAGCGCCAGCAGCGGGAGTTGGCCCACGACCGCCCGGGCCGGTGGGAAGAGGCGTACGGACCGGTCGTGGGCCGCGATCACGCCGAGGACGTGCCCGGTGACGACGGCGCCGACCTGGAGGGCGGCGAGCCCCCCGGGGCCCAGCGGCGACTCGGGTGCCCGGGCGTTGTCGGTGCCCCATGCCAGCATGACCGTACGTGGCCCTTCGGTCGCCAGGAGTGAGAAGTAGTGGGCGGTGAGGTAGCCGAGGGCGATCGGCAGGAGGGAGTGGGCGAAGGCGGTCAGGGGGCGCCGGACGGGCCCGGAGAGCAGCCGGGTGGCGGCGGCGCAGAGGCAGTAGAGGGCGGCGACCAGGGCGACCGAGCCGAGCAGGCCCAGGGTGGCCGCGGGGGTGCGGCCGAGGGGGGAGGTCTGGAGGGTGTTGATCCAGGAGGGGCTGTCGGAGAAGCCGTCGTAGGCGGTGGAGCCGAGCAGGACGCAGACGGTGGCGACCAGCCCGGGCAGCTGGGGGGTGCCGTCGAGGCCGTTGAAGGGGCTGCGCAGGACGAGCCGGCCGTCGGCGCGGCGGCCGAGGGGGGCGAGCCGGGCGAGGAGGACGGAGTACGCCTCGAAGGACTCGGCCGCCTCGAACCACCGCTCGCCGTAGCGGGCGGCGCAGAGCAGGTGGCCGGCGGTGTAGGCGGCGAAGGCCGTCAGGAGGGTGGTCGAGGAGGCGGGGTCGGGGGCGACCAGTTCGAGCCAGGTGAAGCCGAGCAGCCCGGCCGCGGCGGGCCACAGCCCCAGCCGGGCCGGCACCGGCCGGGGGGTCCGGTGCGGCAGCAGGGGGCGCAGGAGGGTGTGCAGGGTGCGCAGCGGGTTGAGCAGCCGCCAGAGGGGGCCCAGGAGCAGGGAGGCGGGCACCAGCCCGACCCAGAGGAGGACGTACACGCTGCCGGCGGCCGGGTTGCGGTCGGGGTCGTCGGGACCGAGGAGGAGGTGCAGCAGGACGAACAGCCAGCCGGCCAGCCCGAGCGCGCGCAGGGCGGCCCGGGTCGCCGGGGCGTCGGCCGCCCGCTGGAGCCCGGCGGGCAGCGGCCGCCCGGCGGCCGCCCCGGTGAAGCGGGAACGCGACCAGAGCAGTCCGAGGGCGAGGAAGGAGACGAAGAGCGCGGTGAAGGCGCCGGCGTAGGCGTAGAACGGCGAGACGGGCAGGTCGTGCTGGGCCCCGATGCCGTGGGCGAGGAAGAGGTCGTGGAGGGATCCGCCCGGCCCCGGCCCGGCGTACCCGCCCCCGGGGCCCGTCATCGGACGAGGAGTTGGGTGAGGACGAGGTCCGACGCGTGGGTCTCCACCTCGAAGAGGCCGGTGCGGTCCACGGTCAGGACCAGGGTGGCCGGATGGCCGGCGGGCAGGGCGAGTTCCTTGTCGTAGCCGTGGACGTGCAGCGTGTCCGCGGTGTCGCTGGTGACGACCAGGGCGAGCCGCTGGCCGCGGCGCAGCTCGATCCGGCCGGGCGGCGGCTGGACGCGCCCCCCGCGGACGGCGATGGCGACGGTCCGGTCGACGGTCGGGGCGGGAGCGGTCGGGGCGGGCGCGGTCGGGGCGCCCGGCGAGGGACGGGCGTGCCCGCCGGAGCCGGCCGCCGCCCCGGAACCGGCGCCCGTACCGCCGCCGGTTCCGGGGCCCGGTCCGGCCGCGGTGCCGGTGAGCCGGACCGTGGCCTGGACCGGGCGGCCGGCGACCGCCCAGACCGTGTGGTCGTCGGCGTACAGGCGGACGGTCAGCGTGTGCGGGCCGGCGGGCACCTGCGCCGCGGGCAGGTGGAACCACGGGCCGTACAGGCGGGCCAGCATGCGGCCGTCCAGGTCGAGGTGGGCGTGGCCGCCGCCGGGCACCGCCGCGCCGCCGGTGCTGGCGGGGGTGAACTGGAAGTTCTGGACGGTCAGCTCGAGGTTCCAGCCGTCCTCGGTGTCCGGTCGTACCGCGAGCCGGACCTGCGGGGCGCCGGCGGCCGGCACCTGCCGGAGCCGGTGCCCGGCGCCGTCGTCGGCGGCGAGCAGGGTGCCGGCCTCCCCGGAGGCCTGCTCGTGGCTGGTGCCGGGCTTGTGGTGGGTGGTGGCGCGCCCGTCGCAGCCGGCGGCGGTCGCGGCCAGCAGCGCGGCGGCCAGCGCCGTCACGGCCACCCGGCGCCTCCGCCCCGCACCCGGGCCCCGTCCCGCGCTCACGCCGCACCGCCCTCGGGCCGCAGCCGGTGCGCCGCGGCCGCGCCGTCGTGGCGGGCGGCGGCCGGTACGGCCCACAGCACCCAGACCACGGCCAGCAGGGCCCGGATCCAGGCCGGGCCGACCGGGATCCACGGGATCATCAGCACCGCCTTGTCGAAGGCGTCGAGCAGGGTCAGCCCGCCGAGGACCACGGTGGTCCAGCCCAGCCAGGGCCGCCCGCCCCTCCGGAGCACCAGTCCGGCGCCGGTCCACCACGCCCCGGTCAGCAGCAGGGCGAGGGCCGGTACGGCGGTGTGCACCAGCGGGGTCGTGGAGCCGGCCACGTCCAGCGCCAGCCCGGCCGCGCCCAGCACGGTCGCCGCCGTCCCCAGCCGGCTGCCCCGCAGCCGTCGCCACCAGAGCACCCCGCCGACCAGGCCGAGCACCACCGCCGCGGCCAGCGCGATCTGGGTCTCCACCCGGGCCAGGCCCCGGGCGCCGTACCAGTCGCAGCCGGCCGGCAGCCGCCGGGCCTGGACGTTGTAGTCGGCGCAGACCAGCAGCTGGGCCAGCTTCACCGGCTCGCCGATCAGCCGGGCCGAGCCGCCGCTCAGGGCCCCGCGGGCGGTCCCGCACCGCGGCAGGGTGCCGGGGGTGGAGCCGTCCGGGCCGGACTGCCAGCAGTTGCCGCGGCCCTGGCCGTCCCACCACACGTCCATGCCGTTGGGCCGGGGGGCACCGGACCGGTCCACGCCCAGGTGGTTGCCGGCGTACCGGTTGTGGTGCGAGGTGTCGGCCTGCTTGGACCAGGCCTCCTCGCCCCGGATGTAGGCGGGCACGGCACTCAGGAAGAAGGCCGCGCGGTGGTTGCCGTAGACCCAGTTGTCCTCGTAGACGTTCCAGTTGCCGCCGGCGGTGATGACGCCGGTGCCGGGCGGCATGGAGATCTGCGGGCAGACCACGCCCCGCTCGTAGCCGCGGGCGGCGGGCGGCTTGGCGCAGGTCCCGTCGGCCACGTACGGGTAGTAGTCGGCGTTGTTGTCGTGGATCAGGTTGCGCTGGAACAGCGCGTGGTTCTGGGGCAGTCCGGGGTGGCCGGGGAAGGCGCTGTCCATGGAGGCGCCGCCCATGTTGTGGTCGAACTCGTTGTCGTGCGCCCAGACCGAGTCCCCGGCGGTGCCCGAGTAGCCGACCATGTTGTGGTGGCTGCGGCAGCCGGTGATCTCGATGGAGTGGCGGGGGACGTCGTAGCCGCGGCCGTCGTTGATGTCCGAGGCGCTGCCGGGGTAGATGCCCGAGTCGCCGTTCCCGTAGGACTCGCAGTTCTTGTACAGGCCGTGGTCGCCGGCGAAGGTCAGGAAGCCGTACTCGTCGTTCCAGCGGGTCAGCACGTCGTCGATGACGAAGCCGTCGCCGGCCAGGATGTAGAGCGAGTTGAAGGTGGTGCGCTGGGCGGTGAGGTTGCGGAAGTAGACGCCGTCCGACTCGTCCGCGCGGATGGCGTTGAGCTTGCGGTACGCGGCGTCGACGACCACGTCGGTGCGGGCCGCGCCGGTGCCCTCGATCTGGAGGTCCTTCTTGCCGAGGACGGCGACCAGGTTCTGGTTGTGCGGGCACTGCACCTGCTGCGCGTAGGACAGGATCTGGTAGCCCAGGGCGGAGTTGCGGGCCTGGAGGTGGGCGCAGGCGCCGGCCGGCGCCGGGAGCGAGGGCTCTTCCTGGTAGAGGCCGGGCAGTACGGCGATGTTCATCCCGGGCCGGTCGACGGCGTCCACGGCCTGCTGGATGTGGCGGAAGCCGCTCTTGGCGCAGCGCTCGAAGAGGGCCTGGTTGCGGCGGCGCAGGTCTTCGGGGAAGGCGGCGATCCGGCGGGCGAAGTCGGCCCGGTCCGTCTTGCAGACGACCAGGTCCGGTTCGCCGGTGCGGTACCGGGGCACCGATCCGGAGCCGTCGGGCAGGGTGACGGGCCGCTCTTCGTGGGCCTGGGCGGCCGGAGCGGCGAGGAGCAGTCCGATGAGCGCGAGGAGGGCGGCGGCGAGGGCCGCCCCGCACCGTCGCCCGGGGGCGCCCCCGGGCACGGCAGGAAGCCTGCGGGTCCACGACATGGGCGCGAGAGTAGAGGATTGTTCATCTTTTGAGAGCCCCCATGACGGCGAAAAGTTTCATTGACGGGAGGGGGCGGGAATCCTACTGTCGACCATAGGATTCCTTCGAGAGAGCGGGAGCGGGCACATGGGCGCGGGCAGCGAGCAGGCCAGGAAGGTCGCGGAGGGCCTGGAGTACCACTCCGGCTTCGGGAACGAGCACAGCTCGGAGGCCGTCCCCGGCGCCCTGCCGATCGGCCGGAACTCCCCCCAGCGGGCCCCGCTCGGCCTGTACGCGGAGCAGCTCAGCGGCAGCGCCTTCACCGAACCGCGGGCGCACAACCGCCGCTCGTGGCTCTACCGGATCCGCCCCTCCGCCGCCCACCCGCCGTTCACCCGGATCGACAACGGCCCGTTGCGCACGGCCCCCTTCACCGAGTCGGTGCCGGACCCCAACCGGCTCCGCTGGAACCCGCTGCCGGAGCCGGCCCCCGGCACCGACTTCCTCGCCGGCCTGTGGACCCTGGGCGGGAACGGCGACGCCGCCCAGCGCAGCGGCATGGCCATCCACCTCTACGCCGCCAACGCCTCGATGACGGACCGGGTGTTCAGCGACTCCGACGGCGAGCTGCTGATCGTCCCCGAGCGCGGCGGGCTGCTGCTGCGCACCGAGTTCGGCCTGCTGCGCGTCGAGCCCGGCCATGTCGCACTGATCCCGCGCGGGGTGCGCTTCCGCGTCGAGCTGCTGGACACCGCGTCCGACGGCGGGCAGAGCCCGACCGCCCGCGGGTACGTCTGCGAGAACTACGGCATGCCCTTCGAGCTGCCGGAGCTGGGCCCGATCGGCGCCAACGGCCTGGCCAACGCCCGCGACTTCCTCGCGCCGGTGGCGGCGTACGAGGACGTGGAGGGCCCGGTGGAGGTGGTCAACAAGTTCTGCGGGAACCTGTGGGCCGCGACCTACGACCACTCCCCCCTCGACGTGGTCGCCTGGCACGGCACGCACGTCCCGTACGTCTACGACCTGCACCGCTTCAACGTCATCGGCACGATCAGCTACGACCACCCGGACCCGTCGGTCTTCACGGTGCTGACCTCGCCCTCGGACACCCCGGGGCTGGCCGGCGTCGACTTCGTGGTCTTCGCGCCGCGCTGGCTGGTGGGCGAGGACACCTTCCGCCCGCCCTACTTCCACCGCAACGTCATGAGCGAGTACATGGGCCTGATCGAGGGCGCGTACGACGCGAAGGCGGAGGGCTTCGTCCCGGGCGGCGGCTCCCTGCACAACATGATGTCCGCGCACGGCCCCGACCGGGAGACCTTCGACCGGGCCAGCGCCGCCGAGCTCAGGCCGCAGAAGATCGACGACGGCCTGGCGTTCATGTTCGAGACCCGCTGGCCGATCACCGCCACGGGCCAGGCCGCGGCCGCGGACCACCTGCAGCGCGGTTACGACGACGTATGGCAGGGTCTGGAGCGCCACTTCCGGCCGTAACATGCCCGCACGTCGCCCCGCCCGTACGGAGATCCCCGCGTGACCGCCTTCGCCCCCGACTCCCTGGTCCTGAACCGGAAGCTGCCCCTCTGGTACCAGGTCTCGCAGTCCCTGCGCGCGTCGATACTGGGGCGCACCCCGGACGCGTCGCTGCGGCTGCCCACCGAGGAGCAGCTGGCGGAGCACTACGGCGTGAGCGTGCTGACCATGCGGCAGGCGCTCAAGGAGCTGGAGACCGAGGGCCTGATCAGCCGGCACCGGCGGCGCGGGACCTTCATCGAACCGGGGGCGCAGCGCGGGGCGCCGGTCCGGCTGCTGGGCTCGGTCGACGCGATCGTGGCCCAGCAGTCGGGCGAGCGGACCACCGTCCTCGGGCACGGCGCGGGGCCGGTGCCCGGGGAGCTGGCGGAGTTCTTCGGGGACGCCCCCGAGGTGGTCACCTACCGGCGGCTGCGCTACGACGGGGACAGCGGCGAGCCCACGAACTGGGCCGAGAACGCCGTCCGTCCCGAGCTCGCGGCCCGGATCGACGTGGCCGACCTGGAGCGCTGGCCGATGACGAAGGTGCTGCGGGACGTGGTCGGGGTGAAGATCAGCCGGATCACGGACACGGTCGAGGCGCGACTGGCGGACCCGGTGACGGCCGAGCTGCTGGACGTGCCGCTGCTCAGCCCGATCCTGCACTACACCGGGGTCACCTACGACGCGGACGGCCGGGTCGTGGACGTGGCGCGGATCCGCTACCGCGGGGACCGGTTCTCCTTCACGGTCACCGTCGACGCGCACTGAGGCGCGGGCCGGCGCGCGCTCGCCGCCCGCCCGGTCCCGGCGCTACTTCTTCTCGTCCTCGTCGCGGCCGCGTTCGCCCTCTGCCTGGGAGGGGGTGGTGCGCATGGTCATGGGGTGCCGGCTCTGCTCGCGCTGGGCCTCGTCCATGTCGTCGTCCAGGCGCTCGCCCTCGGCCTGGGACGGGGTGCTGTACTCGTCGTACTGGCTCATGCCGACCTCCTCGATCCGTGCATGCAGTACATCTCCGTACATAAGGAGCGTAGCGCCTGTCCTCCGCGGGCGGGCGGGGCGGATCGTTAGGCTGCCGCCCGTGAGCGATACGCCGCTGGGCTCCGACGCGCCCCTGCTCGACGACCTGCTGCCGTGGTCGGTGCCGCCGATGCGGCTGGGCCGGTCCTGGGTGGTGGCGCCCGATCCGCGTACGCTGCGCGCCCGCTGGGCCGCGCTGGTGCGGGCCGAGGGTGCGGAGCGCGAGGAGCTGTTCCGCCCGAGCCGGGCCCGCGGGGTGCGGACCGGGGTGAGCGCGCTGCCGGGGCAGGCCACCGGCACGGTCCGGCTGGCCCGGGAGGCGGGGCCCTGCCCGGAGCCGGTCCGGGTGCTGCACGAGCCCTTCGACGAGCAGTGGCTGCTGCCGGACCACCGGCTGATCGACTCGGCCCGGCCCGAGCTGTGGCGGATCGCCGACGACCGGCAGCTGTTCCTCCTGGAGCCCGGGTCCGTGCCCGGGGCCGGCGGGCCGGCGCTGCTGGCCTCGGCGCTGCTGCCGGAGGGCCGCTCGCCGGCCGGGCGGCCGGGCCGGATCCGGCCGCTGTACCGGCGTCCCGGGGGCGCGGAGCCGAATCTGGCGCCGGGCCTGGCGGCCTGGCTGGCCGACCGGTACGGGTGCCCGGTCGGCCCCGAGGACGTGCTGTGCTGGGCGCTGGCGGCGGCCCGCCCGGGGCCGGCCGGGGCCGTCGTGCCGCTGCCGGCCGACGCTGCGTGCTGGCGGGCCGGGACCGGGCTCGGCCGCCGGCTGCTCGCCCTCCACCTGCGCGGCGCCCGGGGCGAGCCGGCCCCGCGGCTGCCGGGCGGCCGGCGGCCGTACGTCCGTACCGCCCTGCCGGCGCATCCGGCGGGGCTGGGGTACGACCCGGAGGGTGCGGCGCTCTCGGTGGGCAGCGGCCAGATCTCCCCGGTCCCGGCCGGGGCCTGGGAGTTCGAGGTGTCCGGGGTCCGGGTGCTGGAGCGGTGGTTCGAGCTGCGCACCGCGCACCGGGACGCCACCGGGCTGGAGGCGCTGGGCCCGGCGTCCTGGCCGCAGGAGTGGACCTCGGAGCTGCTGGCGCTGCTGACCACCCTCGCCCTGCTCGCCGAACTGGCCCCGGAACAGGAGGCCTTGGCCCGTTCCCTGGCTGCCGCGACCGGCCCCGGCGCCGGCGCCCTGCGCGCGTCCGGCGTGCTGCCGCCCCCGCCGGCCGCCCGCCGGCCCGCCTCGGTCCTCGACCACCTCGAAGAGGGCCCGGACGGCCAGTTCGCCCTCTTGTGAGCGGGCCCGAGTCGCCTTCGAGTGATCTTCGACCCGTCCCCGAGGGGGTGACAGGGCGGGCCCCGAGCCGGTAGGGGTGCTGTCATGAGCATCGATCCCCTCCCCCTCGACGGCATCACCGTCATCGCCGTCGAGCAAGCCGTCTCGGCCCCCTTCGCCACCCGGCAGCTCGCCGACCTCGGCGCCCGGGTGATCAAGGTCGAGCGCCCCGACGGCGGCGATTTCGCCCGCGGCTACGACACCACCGCCAAGGGCCTGGCCTCGCACTTCGTGTGGGCCAACCGCGGCAAGGAGTCGATCGCCCTCGACCTGAAGGAGCCGCGCGGCCGGGAGGTGCTGGAGCGGCTGCTGGCCGACGCGGACGTCTTCGTGCAGAACCTCGCCCAGGGGGCCGCGGCCCGGCTCGGGCTGGACGCCGCCGCGCTCTGCGCCCGGTATCCGCGACTGGTCGCCGTCGACATCTCCGGGTACGGCCCCGAGGGCCCGTACGCGCACAAGCGGGCCTACGACATGCTGGTCCAGTGCGAGGCCGGGCTGGTCTCGGTGACCGGCACCCCCGAGCAGCCGGTCAAGGCCGGGATCCCGGCCGCCGACATCGCGGCGGCCATGTACGCCTTCTCGGGCGTGCTCGCGGCCCTGCTGCGGCGGGGGGTCACCGGCCGCGGCGGGCCGGTGGAGGTCTCGATGCTGGACGCGCTGGCCGAGTGGATGGGGCACCCGCTGCACCACACGATGCACGGTGGCCAGCAGCCCGGACGGACCGGGCTCGCGCACGCCGTGATCGCCCCCTACGACGCCTTCCGCACCGCCGACGGCGGGCGCGTGCTGCTCTCCGTACAGAACGACCGGGAGTGGCGGCGGCTGGCCGGACAGGTGCTGGAGCGGCCGGAGTTGGCGGCGGATCCGCAGTTCGCGACCAATGCCGCGCGCACCGCGCACCGGGCGGAGACGGACGGGGTGGTGGGCCGTGCGCTGGCCGCGCTGGACGCGGACGAGGCGCTGCGGCGGCTGGAGGCCGCCGGGATCGCCTGCGCACGGCTGAACTCGGTGCCGGAGCTGGCCGAGCACCCCCAGCTGGCGGCCCGGGACCGCTGGCGGGAGGTGGACTCCCCGGCCGGACCGCTGCGCGCCCTGCTGCCGCCGATCGGCCTGCCGGGCGGCCCCGAGGCGCGCATGGGTGCGGTCCCGGCGCTCGGCGAGCACACCGATGCCCTGCTGCGCGCCCTGGGGATGTCGGACGCGCAGGTCACGGCCTTGCGCCGGGACGGTGTGATCGCCTGAGGGTCGTTACCGGGGAGCGGGTGCTGGGGGTGCCTCCCCGCGGTGGCCGGGGGAGCGCGCGGACCGGGTCAGCGGCGGCTGCCGAAGAGCGAACGGCGCAGCCGGCGCAGCGGCGCGAAGAGCGCCACGCGCGCACTCCGGCTCCGGGCGTGCCCCCGGTCGCGGGACGTCAGCTCGCGCATCAGCAGGGTCGCCTCGGCGGCCTCGCGCTGCGGGATGGCGGGGCCACCCAGCACGGCGAGGTGACGGTCGAGGCGCGTGCTGGTCGCCTTGCTGCCGCACGTGATGGCAGGCACGCGTGGCGGCCTGCTGCGCATTGCTATCTGTTCCATGTCTCTCCCCACCCGTACGAGGGCACCCGGCCCGGGCAGGTTAACCCTATCGCCCTCGCATCGCAGTGCGGTATCCCGGGAGGGGTGATTGACCACGCACTAACCGGGATTGACGGTCACTCACCGAAATCGACCGTTACGCTCCGAGTACGTGACCCCCTCGCGGCTAATTCAGGGCGCTCCGGCGGGAGTTGTCCCGCCGGGGGGCTGGCATGTCCGGACCGCTCGACTAACGTGGAGTAGTCGCCCGGTTGCGGCGCGGACAGGGGGCCGGCGTGAGCGGAGAGAGCGGCAACGAGCGCGTGGTCGCGGGCCGGTACCGGCTACTGGGACCGGTGGGCCGGGGCGGTATGGGCGTCGTCTGGCAGGCCCGGGACGAGCTGCTGGACCGGGACGTGGCCGTCAAGGAGGTGCGGGCGCCGGCCGGGCTGGACCAGGCCGAGGTCCGGCGGCTGTACGCCCGGCTGGAGCGGGAGGCGCGGGCCGCGTCCCGGATCTCCCACCGCGGGGTGGTGACGGTGTACGACGTGGCCGCCGAGGAGGGCCGGCCGTGGATCGTGATGGAGCTGGTCCGCGGGCTGTCGCTGGCGGAGGTGCTGGAGGCGGAGGGGCCGCTGCCGCCGCACCGGGCCGCGCACATCGGCGAGCAGGTGCTGTCCGCGCTGCGCTCGGCGCACGAGGCGGGCGTCCTGCACCGGGACGTGAAGCCGGGCAACGTCCTGATCGCGAACGACGGCCGGGTGGTGCTGAGCGACTTCGGGATCGCACGGCTGGCCGGCAGCGCGGCCATCACCATGCCGGGCGAGGTGGTGGGCTCCCCCGAATACCTGGCGCCCGAGCGGGCCCTGGGCCGGGATCCGGGGCCCGAGTCGGACCTCTGGTCGCTGGGCGTGCTGCTGTACGCGGCGGTGGAGGGCGGTCTGCCGTTCCGGCGGCACACCCCGGTGGAGACGCTGCGGGCGGTGGCGGTGGAGCCGCCCGCGCCGACCCGGCGGGCCGGGGAACTGGCGCCGGTGATCGAGGGGCTGCTGCGCAAGGACCCGGCCGAGCGGCTGCCGGCGGCCGAGGCGGCCCGGATGCTGCGGATCGTGGGCGCGGGCGGTTCGGTACGGGCGCCCGGCGGGCCGGTCGCGGCTCCGGAGGGGCCGGTGCGCGGCGCGGCCGGGGAGGCGCCCCGCGGCGGGTCCGGGGCGACGGGTTCGTTCGGTCCGCCCCCGGGGGCCGGTCCGGCCGATCCCGACGGGGCCCCCTCGCACGCCGGGCTGGTCCTCACCCTGGGGGTGCTGGCCCTGCTGGTGGCCCTGGCCGCCCTGGGGTGGGCGTTGTTCTGAGGCGCCCGCGCCGAGGCCGGCGTACGGACGGGAACGGACAGGGAGGCCCCGGCGGTGCCGGGGCCTCCCTGGGTCACCGGGCCTGGCGGCCCCGGTGCGTCCCGGTCAGGCCGCCGAGCTGAACGGCGGGAGGTAGCCGCCGGACTGCCCGGAGGCGGTGGGGTGGTACGACTCGCCGATGTCGAGCCAGTTGACGCTGTGCAGCCAGGCGCTGCTGGAGCAGATCTCGTGCCCGGTGAACGCCCCGACCACCCCGGCGTAGGTGAAGCCGTGGTCGGCGGCCCGCTTGGCGGTCGCGGCGTTCAGGTAGTCGGAGGCGCTGTTGATGGCGGCGCGCTCGGTCTCCGAGAGACCGGTCACGCAGCTTCCGGAGAGCTTGTAGAAGCGCGGGTAGCCGAGCACCACCACGTGCGCGGCCGGCGCCCGGGACCTGATGGCGTCGTAGACCCGGTCGAGGTTGCCGGGCAGGGTGCTGTCGACGTACGCCTTCGCCTGGTTGATCCGGCTCAGGCAGGTGGACTCGGACTGCAGGACGCAGGTGGTCATCACGTCGGCGAAGCCGGCGTCGTTCCCGCCGATGGTGATGCTCACCAGGTCCGTGCCGGAGTTCAGCGGCCCGAGCTGACCGGAGACCACATCACCCGTACGAGCGCCCGAGCAGGCGGTGAAGGCGAACGACGAGGGTGAATGCGCGGCGGCCCAGAGCTTCGGATAGGCCTTCGTACTGCGTTTGCAGCTGCCGCTCGCGCTGTCGTAGCTGCCGGCGCCGACACCGGACGAATACGAGTCACCGAGCGCCACGTAGTCGGTGGCGGCGGCCTGTGGGGCGGCGGACGACGGGGCCGCGCCGATGAGCGCGGCGGCCGCGGCGAGCAGCAACGAGGATGTGAGCGCCGCGAGTCGGGGCAGTTTCATGGACCCTCCCTTAGCAGGAATTCGGCCTCTTCCGTGGTAGCGCCGGAGCCGCCCCTCTGGAAGTGTCCATGCCAAGAATGTTGCGCGAAGGCCCCGCTCCGAACCTTCACCGCTCCGTGGTTTGACCCTGCTCCAGGAGCGTGCGAAACGGTGAAACACGGGTGCGCAAGTGCACTTCGTGCCGGATCATGAGGCCCATGTCACAGACCCCGGGCGACCCGCGGCACGCCCTGCCGATCCGGCTCAACGTGGACGACAGCGACTCGCCCGCGGACGTGGTCGACGCGCTCTTCCTGGGGCGCTTCGCCAACGGCGAGCAGCCGTACTCGCACAGCACCAGCATCGAGCGGGTCAAACCGGGCGCCACCCTGCTGCCGCCGGCCGCCGAAGTCGTGCGCGCGGCCCGGGACTCCGACCGCAGCGCGACCCTCGCGCAGGGCGAGGGGTGGACCCTGCTGGTCTCCCGCTGGAGCCGGGGCGCCGACGTGACCGTGACGGCCGTCAGCGACGAACTCGCCGAGAAGGTGCTGCGCGAGGCCGTGGACGGCGCCCAGGACGAGCCGGAACCGCAGCCGGAGAACGTCACGATGGGGTTCTGGTACGTCTCCCCGCGGCGCGGCCCGCACCGGACGACCCGCCAGATCGCCGCGGGCACCTGGGCGGAAGTCCGGCCCAACTACACCGCGCCGGTGGCCGAGGCGATGGACCGGCTGATGAAGACCACCCCGGACGACATCGCGGGCCGGCTGCTGCTGCTGCACGGCCCGCCGGGCACGGGCAAGACCTCCGCACTGCGCACCCTCGCCCGCTCCTGGCGGGACTGGTGCCAGGTCGACTGCGTCCTCGACCCGGAGCGGCTCTTCAACGACGTCGGCTACCTGATGGACATCGCCATCGGCGAGGACGAGGGCACCGCCAAGGGGCGCTGGCGGCTGCTGCTCCTCGAGGACTGCGACGAGCTGATCCGGGGCGAGGCCCGGCACACCGCGGGCCAGGCGCTGTCCCGGCTGCTGAACCTCACCGACGGGCTGCTGGGCCAGGGGCGCAACGTCCTCGTCGGGGTCACCACCAACGAGGACCTGGAGCGGCTGCACCCGGCGGTGGTCCGGCCCGGCCGCTGCCTGGCGCGCATCGAGGTGGGCCGGCTCACCCACCGGGAGTCGGTGGAGTGGCTGGGCACCGAGGAGGGCGTCTCCCGCGAGGGCGCCACGCTCGCCGAGCTGTTCGCCCTGCGCCGCGGCTCCGGACCGGCCTCGGTCCCCGCCCAGCACGACGGCGCGGACGCCGGCCTCTACCTCTGAGCGGCCGCCGGGCGCCGGGGGGTACGGCCGGCCCCCCGCGGTCAGTACGCGGCGCGCAGGGCGTCCTGGACCAGCGCCAGCGCGGCGTCCCGGCCGAGCCCGAGCCGCCGGACGCGGTCGGCGTAGGCCTGGGCCGCGGCGGCGGCCTCCCGCTCGGCGGCCTCGCCCGCAGCGGCGACGAAGGTGCCGTTGCGGCCGCGGGTCTCGATCACCCCGTCGGCCTCCAGCGCCTTGTAGGCCTTGGCGACCGTGTTGGCGGCGAGCCCCAGCTCCTCCGCGAGACCCCGTACGGTCGGCAGCTTGAAGCCCACCGGCAGCCGGCCGGTGCGCGCCTGGCCGGCGATCTGGGCGCGCAGTTGCTCGTACGGGGCGGTCGCCGCGGCGGGGTCGACGGCAATCTTCAAGATCTTCGAGGTCACGCCGCGATTGTGCCCCACCGCCGGTCCGCGGCGCGGGAGAAGCCGGTGCGGACCGCGGGAAAATGGGAGGCGCGGCCGTCGTGGCCGGACGTAACGTCGCCGGTGTGAGCCTCATCATCCGTGACCTCCGCGCCGGTGACCGGGCGGACGCCGAGGCCGTCGCCGCGACCCGGCGGGCGGCCCTCCCGTACATGATCAACACCGCCGAGGCGGTGGCCTTCGCGGTGACCTGCGCCAACCCGGCCGCCGGGTACCGCGTCCTGGTCGCCGAGGAGGACGGCGAGGTCGTCGGCACCGCCGAGGCCTCCCTCGCGTACGACAGCCCGGAGCCGGGCCAGTCCTCGGTGAACCCGTTCGTCCGGCCGGAGTGCCGGGGCCGCGGCGCCGGCACCGCCCTGCTGCGGGCCGGCGAGGAGTACCTGGCGGCGGCCGGTGCCACGGCGGTCTACTCCTGGGTCCTGGACGAGCCGGCGAACCGGGCCTTCGCCGCCGCCCGGGGCTACGCGCCCAGCCGGTCCGCGCACTTCCTGAGCCGGGACCTGGTCCGGGAGCCGCTGCCGCCGCTGACCGCTCCCCCGGCCGGGGTCGAGCTGCTGCCGGCCAGCGCCTTCGCGTCCGACCCCCGGCCGCTCTTCGAGGCGGACGCCGCCGTCACCGCCGATGAACCGGGCGACGTGCCGGTCCAGCTGACGGACTACCAGGACTGGCTGCGGACCGTCTGGGGCGATCCGACCCTGGACCGGGAGCTCACCATGACCGCCGTGGTCGACGGCCGGGTGGCGGCCTTCAGCGCGGCCCGCACGGACGGGGCCGGCCGCTACGGCTCGGCCATGACCGGGACCCTGCGCGAGCACCGCGGCACGGGGCTCGCCCGGCTGGTCAAGAACGCCTCGCTGCACCGGGCCCGGGCGGCGGGCTGCCGGGAGGCCTTCACCGGCAACGACGCGGCCAACGGCCCGATGCTCGCGGTCAACCGCTGGTTCGGCTACCGGATCTGCGCCACCGAGACCCGCCACGTCAAGCGGCTGGCGACCACCGTACGCACCACCGAGGACACCGGAGAGAGCGCGTGAGTTCGCTGGACATCGCCCTGGTCAAGGCCGGCCGGGTCAAGCTCCGCTACCCCGCCGAGCTGATCGCCGACGACGGGCTCCGGGTCACCGTCCGCGCCCCCTGGGCGGCGCCGGGCGCCCGGGACTTCGGCTTCGTCCGCTTCGAGCCGGGCGACGTCTTCACCGAGCACTTCTGGCGCGACCGCTGGTACGCCGTCAAGGAGGTGCGCACCGGTGCGGGCGAGCTCAAGGGCTGGTACTGCGACATCACCCGGCCCGCGGTGGTGCGGGACGGGGAGATCGTCTCGGAGGACCTGGACCTCGACCTGTGGGTCTCGGCCGACGCCTCCGCCGTACTGCGGCTGGACGAGGACGAGTTCGCCGACAGCGGCCTGGCCGAGCGGGACCCGGCGGCCGCGGCCGAGGCGGCCGCGGCCCTGGACGAGCTGGAAGTGCTCGCCCGGCGGGGCCGGTTGACCGAGCTGCTGGACTGACCTCACGGCCTGCGCCGTACGACCTGCACCGCACGATCTGACGCTGCCTCAACATCCTTGTGGCTAGCGTCAGTTCGTCGACAGCCGCTTGCGGTAGTGGAAGCGGTCGTACACCCCGTCGACCCGCCGCTCGGTGAACTCGTAGCCGTAGCGCGGGTAGAGCTCCTGGTTCTCCCACATCAGCGCGTTGGTGTAGAGCCGGATCTCCGGCAGGCCGAGCTGCCGGGCCCGCTCCTCCGCGAAGCGGAGCAGCCGGCGCCCGGCGCCCGTCCCGCGGGCGCCGGGGTGGACGGCGACGCTGTCGAGGAAGAGGTGGTCGCCGCCGGGCACGAGCACCACGACGCCGGACACGGGGGTGCCGGTGACGTGGACGTGCCCGGCGGCGATCTCCGCAGCGTGGTCGGCGTCCATCGGGGCGGGCCGGACCCCGATGCGCGCGATGTAGTGCCGGTAGGCGGCCTCGGTGACCTCGCGGACGGCGTCCGCATCCGCTGCGACGGCCGGCCGGACGGCCTCGTCCCGGTCCTCGGTGGTACTCAACTGATCCCCCTCTTAGTCCTGTCTTAAGTGCATCCTAAAGATCTCTCTCACCCTGCTTAAGCAGGGGTTTCCGGGGATTTCCGGGGCTAGTTTGCTGACCGCGGCGCTGCTTTCGGCGCCGCCCGACGAGCCGCGCCGCCCCAAGGAGATCCTTTCCATGACCGCCCTGCCGACCGTCCGCCGCACCTCCCTCGCCGCAGCCTTCGCCCTGGCCTGCGCCGCCCCGCTGACGCTGGCCGGGCCGGCCGCCGCACACGGCTCGATGACCGACCCGGTCAGCCGGGTGGCGGCCTGTTACGCGGAGGGGCCCGAGGCGCCCAGGTCCGCGGCCTGCAAGGCGGCGGTGCGGGCGAGCGGCACCCAGGCCTTCTACGACTGGAACGCGGTCAACATCGCCAACGCGGCCGGGCAGCACCGGGCGCTGATCCCGGACGGCAAGCTCTGCTCGGCGGGCAACGCGAAGTACCGGGGCCTGGACCTCGCCCGGGCGGACTGGCCGGCCAGTCCGATGAAGGCGGGCGCCCACACCTTCCGGTACAAGGGCACGGCCCCGCACCGGGGTTCCTTCGCGCTCTACATCACCAAGGCCGGCTACGACCCGAAGAAGCCGCTCAAGTGGTCCGACCTGGAGTCCCGGCCGTTCGCCAAGGTCACCGACCCCCGGATGGCGGGCGGCGACTACGTCTTCTCCGGCAAGGTGCCGGCCCGGTCCGGCCGCCACCTCATCTACAGCATCTGGCAGCGCTCGGACAGCCCGGAGGCCTTCTACACCTGCTCGGACGTGGTCTTCAAGAAGACCTCGGGGTCCGGGACCAGCGGCGGTACGACGGGCGGTACGACCGGCGGTGCGAACGCTGGAGGCACGGGCGGGTCCGGCACCACCGGCGGCTCGGGCACCACCGGCGGATCCGGTACCACCGGCGGATCCGGTACCACCGGCGGTACCGGCGGCCGGGACCAGTCCCCCGGGCCGCTCGCCACCCCGCCCACCGACGACCAGATCGAGCGGGGCGCGTACAAGTCCAGCGTCCGGCACACCGGCCACGGCACCTCGGGCGCCGGCGGGACCACCGGTGCCACGACCGGTGGCGCCGGCAACGACCCCGCCCCGAACGGCGGCGCCGCGCCGGTCGCCGCGGACCTGGCCCAGACCGGCGGCAGCGCCGTCACCCCGGTGATCGCGGTGGGCGGCGCCGCCGCCCTGGCCGCGGGTGCGGCGCTGCTGTTCGCGACGGTCCGCCGCCGGGCCTCGACCGGCGGCGGCCGGCACGTCCGCTAGTGGCCGGACCTCAGGAGAAGACCGAGGCGCACGTGGTGGGCGTGGCGTGCGCCGGGTCGAGGGCGTTGGCCGCCTCGTGGAAGGCGATCCGGTCGGTCAGCCCGATCGCCACGTGCTCCGAGAAGTCCAGCGGGCACAGGTCCTGGAGGAGGACGTTGTGGACGTCCGGGCCGTCGAGGAACTGGCTGCGGTAGGGCGTGACCACCTCGTCGTACTGGGTGGAGATCACGGTGTACCTGACGCCCGGGACGGTGTCGCCGCCCGCGTTGAGCTTGTTCTGGAAGGCGGAGCCGGCGATCTGGTCCGCCAGCCCCGGGGTGGCCGCGCTGATCAGCGCCTCGGCCCCAGGGAAGTAGGGCAGGAGCTTGGTGAGCCCCAGCAGCGTGGTCCCGTGGTTGTCGGGGGCGAGCCCGACCAGGGCGTTGACCTTCGCGCCGCCGCCCAGGAACTTCAGGTAGTAGCGCGGCATCATGCCGCCCTGGGAGTGCCCGACCAGGTCCGCCTTGGCCGCGCCGGTGGCGGACAGCACCCGGTCGACGAAGACGTCGAGCTGTCCCGCGGACTTGTCGATCGGCCCCAGGCCGTTGAACAGCGGCACGCCGGGCAGCTGTCCGTAGTCGAGCGAGAAGACGCAGTACCCGCGCTGGACGAGGTACGGCGCGAAGCCGAGCCAGTTGTCGACGGAGTTGCCGAAGGTCCCGTGGACCAGCACCACGGGGCGGGGGTGGGCGGCGGAGGGCTTGCAGGAGTAGTCGTTCCAGCCACTGCTGGGCGCGGCGGCGGCCTGGGCCGCGGTGGGGGTGAGGGCCGCCGCGCCCGCCAGCATCAGGGCGGCCAGGGATCCGAGCAGTCTTCTCCAGGGCAGCATCGGGTGCTCTCCTTGCGGTCAAGGGAAGTGCGATGGGGGATTCGCCCGTGATCCGGATCACAAGGTGAGCTGCACCCGCCAAATTACGGGCGGGTAGCAACCATGTGAAGTTACGCGTCAGTAAAGAAATCCCGTGTCGCAACGGCTCCCCGGAGCCGCCCCCGGCGCGTCACCGCGCCCCGCACCCCGCTCCCGCGGTCAGCCCCGCCGCGGCGCCCTCAGCCGCGCCGGCATCCGGGCGACCAGCCAGCGGTTGGCGGGCTCTTCCACGTACCGGTGCAGCGCCCAGGCCAGCGCGGTGGCGACCAGCCCGAGGCCCAACAGGGAGAAGAGCGCGCCGTTGTTGTCGTGCAGCCGGCCGTACTCGTAGGTGGCCCAGCGGCTGACGGTGTGGTGCACCAGGTAGAAACAGTACGACCAGATGCCCAGGTTGATCAGCGCCTTGCTGTTCATCACCCCGCGGCGGCCGGCGATCTCCCGCTGGACGAACGCCAGCATGATCAGCGCGGCGAGGACGGCGATGGACGGACGCACGGTGGCTTCCAGCTGCTCGTCCCAGTACGGCGACAGCTGCGCCCGCAGCTGGTAGTACGCGTAGACGTACGCCGCCAGGGCCAGCACCGGCACGGCCGGGTGCAGGCGCAGCCGCCACCCGCGCTTGACCGCCAGCGCCAGGGTCATGCCGAGCAGGAACTCGGGCAGGTAGACCAGCGGGTGCCGCATGACCCAGGAGGCCATCTTGTCGCTGAGGTGCGCGAAGGCGAAGTGGTCGACGGCGACCATGGCGAGCAGTCCGGCCGCGGTCAGCACCACCAGCGTGCGGGTGCTCAGCCGGACCAGGCCGCGCGCGGCGAAGGGGAAGAGCGCGTAGAACAGCAGCTCGACGCCGAGGGTCCAGGTCACCGGATTGCCGGGCAGGGTCGGATAGGCGCCCGGGAACCAGTTCTGCACCAGGAAGACCGAGGAGACGATGCTCCCCCAGTCCCGGTGCTCCTTGGCCATCACGTAGAAGACGTAGTAGGCGGGGATGGCGGCGACCAGGGTGGCGGGCCAGATCCGGGCGATCCGGCGCCACCAGAAGGCGCCGGCGCTCTGCTGGGGCTTGTAGACCCAGGTGAGCAGGAAGCCGGAGAGCACGAAGAAGAAGGTGACGCCGTGCGCGCCGATCTGGGAGTACGGGAAGACCAACGGCGCGGCGCCGTAGCCGGTCTTGTGGCCGAAGCCCGTGAAGTGGTGCGTGAAGACCGCGAACGCCGCGAAGAACCGCAGGCTGGTCAGCGAATCGAGCCGGCTGGGGAGTGAGGCTGCACTCGAGGGGCGGCTGGGCCGCTCGGTTATCGATGCCTTCTCAGCCGTCGATGTCATGGTGGGATGCGCCTCACACGTAACGAAGAAGATGAGCGGAGTGCGCGCACCGGAAATCTTCGTCCGGCGGAGGTCCAGGGATTCCAGCGGGAGAAGCATTCCTGCGCGCAGCGGGCCGGGCGCCGCTACTCGGGCATTCATAGTAGTCGGCGCGCCCTCGGATGCCGACGGGGCGACCGGACGCCCGGATGTGACGAATATCCCGTTGCGCAGGGTGTATTCGGGTGCCACGGAGGTGGTATGGGGAACCCGGCGTGGTGCGGATCGGGCAAACCGCCTCAGTCTCGACCAGGGCGGATCGCCACCGGGGCAGTATGACCGCCGGGCGGCGCTGGGGTATCGTGGCCGCCCGGCGGCGTCGACGCTAATGGCGAATGAACACACCGAATTCATGGGGACATGAACGGCGTGGAGAATTCCGGCCTTCTGGTCCAGTCGGCGCCGACTGCCGTTTGCAGCCCTTGTTCACCGTGCAGAGAGAGCCGATCTAGAAATGACGCATGCGCTGGCTCATGGAATGTGTCAGGGAAGTGCCGGGCGCGCCTCGTCGCCTGTTTCCCTTTCCATGGTGACGCACACCGTCGGCGGTCGGATATGAGTCTCGACAAGGCCGTCGGCGCCGGGGACCCCGCGCCTGACGTCTCCGTGGTCGTCATCGTCTACAACGACGCAGAGCGTCTGCCGACGGCGGTCCAGTCCGTCCTGGACCAGACCCTTAACGGGGTCG